>JAQXFY010000203.1 GCA_029006015.1 bacterium | reverse complement strand
GGGCTGGGCCTGCGCGGTATGAAAGGCAGCCTCAACGCCGCCGGAAAGGCCTTCCAGGGCCCGCACGCGGATAGCCACCCGATAATCGGCATCGGGCTTTAGGCCAAACAGTTGGGCGGTATACGCCCCGCTGCGCCCATCGCACAACGGCACACAGCCGGGATAGGCCTGGCGAAGCGCCTGGCCTGCCTGGCCGTATTCCACGATAAAGCGCGCCGGTTGAGGGGCGCCTGGGCAGCGGAAAGAAACCTGCGCCAGGGCATCCTCAAAATTTTCCAGATTGGCCTGGGTTGTAATGCTGATATCGGATACATCGGGCACAACAGTCGCCCCGGCCGGTTGATATTCGATTTCCAGGCAGGGCGCCCATTCGCCATCGGTATCGAAATATTTATCGCACCGGTTTTCCTCGCCCCGCCATACCTTGGACATGCTGTCGATAAGGGCAAGCCCGGTGCCGTGCCTCAGCGCCAGCGCCTGTAACACCTGCACGCTAAGGGGAACTTCCGCCCAAAGCGTGGTGGTATCCCAATCGACATCGCCCACGCACCAGGGTGCATGATGCAGGCCGTGGATAAAATCCGTCATCCACTCGCGCCCATTGCCCCAGGGCACCCCCGGCGCGCAAAAGCCCAGCAGCGCATCCTCCTGCCAGGGATGGGTGATGGCCGACAGTTCCACCTGGCGTGGGCATTCCTGCCCCGATACATGCATCCTAAGCTTGCCGGACAAAATACGGGCCCCCGATAAAGCCGACAGATCAAATTGAAGCAGCGGAATGGCGGCCAGCCATGTCATTTCCAGATTGCCCCGGATGCCGTATTCGCAAGCGCTTCCCGAAAAAATATCGCAGTTGATATTGCAATAGGATACAAGCGGCAAAACAGCGTGCATGCTCCACCTCCCGGCCCGTTAAGCCAACACGGTAAAAGGCTGGCACGCCTGGGTACCGGTAGCCGCATCGCGCCCATAAAGCACATACTCCCCGGCTTCCAGATCGGCCGCCAACGGATGGCGCCACCTTGCCGGCGCATCGCCTAATTGGATAAGATTGGCTTCCGCCGCAAGCACGGGCTGCCCATCCTTTTCCACCCACACATGGATGGCATGGCAATCCCCCGGCTGCGGTGCATTGAGCTTAAACTCCGCCTCCAGCCAATCCCCCCGGCCAACCGCCTGGGGCGCATGGATATCAAGGCCCTGTACCTTGCCGGGAAGCACGGTTACAATCAAAGGCTCCCAGGAGGGCACCTCCAGCATTACGGTATTGCCATGGCCCAAGGCCTGCCCGGTGCGGGCATTGTACAAATACCCCTCCACCGGCAGTTTAATGGTAACCGGGCCCGGGGATTCCAGCGCGCTTTGGCTTTGATATTCCGTCGGCCCCAGTTCGGAGATGCGCAGCTGATAGTTGCGGTGGAAGGCAAACATCTGCATGGCGCCAAAATCATACGCCGTGGCTTCCATGCCATATGCCACAGGGCCTTCCATTTCCACCACCGTCTGCTGGCCTGCCGCTTCCAAGATGGCGGCAAACAGCGCGCGGGCAGCATCCCCCTCACCGGCATGCAGGCGCCAGCGATGGTAATCGGTAACATCGGCATTGATAAACAGCGTATGCCCTTTGCCATAGCTGGCAATGATCATGGCGGGGTTGCCGTTTTCATCGGCATACAGCGCCTGGCCCCCGGCCACCTCAAGCGGCTGCAGCGTTTGCAGGGGCAATGTTTTTTCTTTTGCCAGGGGGCGCGCCCACGCCGGCACGGCCGCATCCTGGGCCTTCAACACACGCGATTGCCCCGGCACCAAATCGCACGAACCCTGGATGACGCCAAATAAGCTGTCCAGGGGCGAGGCGTTTAATGTTTTGCAATGGTTATCCATGACGCCGGGCAGGGCATCGGCCACCAGCAGTCCCCCACGCTCGACATAGGCTTTGAGGTTTTCCACTTCCTTGGCGGACAGCGCCATGGACTGCGGCAGAAAAACCACCTTGGGCATGCGCTCCAACAGCGTACCGTTTTCCGCCTGCCCGTAAGCCAGGAAATCATATTCGGTGTGATTATCCTCCATCAGCTTGACAAAGCTTTCACGCAGGCGGACAAAGGTGGAGTTCATGCGTTCCCCGGCCGAACCGCGCTTGATCCAATCGTAGCGGCGCTCCGGCACCTCCAACATCCATTTGGCGGTGATGGTGGCATGAGAATAATGGATGCAAACCGGCGCATGATGCCTGCGCGATCGCGTCAGCTGCTTAACGATGCCGCCCGAAAGCTCGTTCCAAACGGGGGCCATCGGCGCGCCATAGGGCGTAACCTCCCCCTCTTGGTCCAGATAACGGTTTTTCTCGTCATAAATGATGGTGCCGCGGTCGCCATGCAGTGCCTGGTACCAATGGCGCCAGATTTCAAAGGGTGTCACTTCAAAAGTGGTCATAAACACGGGTTTTTCGGGCGCGAGGGAGCGCCAGATTTCCCGGTTGTTGCCGATATTGTACGGCTCGATAACATCCAGCGCGCGCGTTAAATGCCAGTAATCATACCCACCGAAGGCGCCCGGCATCTGCCCGCCGACAATGCCCGCCTTGGCATCGGGATCGGCCTCATGCACGGCCGCAACACCCTTGGCCAGGGCAAGGCCAAAGACCTCGTTCATAAAGTGGCGGTGATCGGCCCAGGGCGAAAAGTTATTGCCGCCGTGCGCCACCATTTCATCCGTGGTAAAGGGCACCACCTGATCCCAGCTTTCAAAGGCGGTTTCCCATTCCGCATTCAGCGCCTCCAGCGTACCATATTGCTGCTTCAACCACCGGCGCATATCCGCCAGGGCACGGGGATCAAAATCAAAATCGAAGGCGGCGATCAAATCCGTTACGCCGGTTTCATCGGTGGTATAAAACAGTGGGCGAAGGTGCTTTTGGTTTTCGACCGTGCCCTGCATGGTTTTAACCGTTTGTGCAAGCGCCTGCTCATCGTGAAAACTGGGGTGGCGGATAAAGGCTTCCTTGCTGGTTTTATCCTTTAAATACAGCGCTTTGGCTTCCAGCAGCATTTTCTCCTTGGGTTCATATGCCGGGGAATGGTAGGGCGCATAAAAAGGCACGGCAATCTGATCGCAATAAAACGGGAAGCCCTTTTCGTACCAGGCATGCGCGGCATCCACCGGCATGGCTTCCGCCTTGATGCGCGGCTGCACCTTGCCATAGCGCACCCCCAGCTTGCGCAGCCCCGGCTGCTGATGCGGCTCGTAGGAATAATACATGACTACGCTGTAATCATCCAGCGGGTTGGCCGCCAGCCGGACGTAAAACGCCGCATCGGCCTCTACCCGCCCATCCGGCATGATAAAGGATACATACAGGCGGTTATAGGCCGTCAGCGCGCGGGCGGTATCCAGTTCAAAGGATACAAAACCCATCTGCGCACTTGCCTTCTGGCAGGTATCCTGCACCACCCGTCCCATTGCATCCACCCACCTAAGGGAAAGCTGCCCCTCCCCGCCAAAGGGATTCTCGGATTCCAGCCGGCCTGTCAGCTTCTGGCCAATCTCCACATAGCGGCTATGGCCGAAAAAGATTTCTCCCCGCATATCCGCAGCACCTCCATCATGTTATTTAAGCTAACCCAATTATATAATAAAAGGCCGCCCGAAACAAACCTTTCGGGCGGCCTTGAATAAATAATTACAGTTCAATCTTGTTGGGCAGCTTCTCCAGCAGGGTGATCAACTCGCGCAGGGTCTGCTGGACCTTATCCTGGTAATCATCGCCCAGCTTGAGGCACAGCCCAGCCATCTGACGGGCGGTGTACTGCTTGGTGCGCTCCAGGTATTCGCTTCCCTTTTCGCTGATACGGATGGAAACATAGCGGCGATCGCTCTCCAGCACGCTGCGAACGATGAGGCCCTTCTTATCCAACACATTGATGACCGTCAACATATGCTGCTTGGTGATGTGCAGCTTGTCAGACAGATCGCCCAGCGACAAGCCTTCGTTGGCCGCAATGTAGTTGAGCGCAACAAACTGCAGGCGGCGGTTCAGCACGATATCGCCCGGCACCATGGCCAAGGTCAGCTTCTCTCGCAATAACGGAAAAAGAACAAATACATCCGTCATAATCGAGACAGTTTTTTCAGTGTCAATCATCGCAATTCCTCCTATCAAGACTTTTGCTCTCGAGTGGCAGTATAACATATCCTATTAATTGTTACAAGTGGTAAATCCAGAGCTTTCACAAATTATTCACCAAATAAAGGCCTTGTATGCAATAATTGCACTATCCTTTTCGGTCTTATACGCCATTTTTCGCCCCCGTATCACTTGCATCGATATTTTAACCATAGGATCGCCCATTTTTATACAGGCATTGTCAATAAATTCATTTTCAAATTTTCCATTTT
>JAQXFY010000202.1 GCA_029006015.1 bacterium | reverse complement strand
TCAGGAGAGGACAGGGTCAGACCGTTGGCTTTGGGATGGCTAAAGAAGGTGGGGTTGAAGTCGCAGCCCAGGCCCCGCTGCTTGCAAAAGTCCACCCACTTTTGAAAGTGCTTGGGCTCCAGCCTGTCCCGGTCTGCCCACTCGCCCGGCTCAAAAATGGCGTAGCTGGCGTGAAGGTTTAACTTTTTGGTGCCGGGGCACAGCTTCAACACCTGATCGATATCTGCCATCAGCTCTTCGGGGGTTCTTGCCCTGCCGGGATAGTTGCCCGTGGTCTGGATGCCGCCGGTCAGGGGCTTGGTGGGATCGGTGTCAAAGCCCCGGACATCGTCCCCCTGCCAGCAGTGCAAGGCAATGGGAACGGTTTTCAGCTTGGCGATGGCCGCATCGATGTCGATGCCCAGCGCGGCGTATTGGGCTTTGGCCTCTGCAAAACTCATTTTTCAGCCTCCATTTGAATTTTCAGATTACCCAGTGCGGTGGCCTCGATGGGCAGGGCGATGACTTCTTTCCCGGTGGCTTCTTCGGTCAGACGGTTTAGGAACGCGTTTTTTGCCCCGCCGCCTACGATATACAGCTTTTGATAGGCCGTGGCGGTATTGTGTTCCAGCTCGTCCAGGGCTTTTCGGTAGCCTGCCGCCAAGCTGCGGTAGGCACAACGGAAATAGTCGCCAATGGTATGCAGCCCACCATCGGCCGCCTGGTCAAAGGCGGCTTTCATGCTCTTGGGTGCCAGAAATTCCGGTGCGTTGGCATCCACCAAAATGTCACACACGCTCTCTTGCGCGGCTTTGACGATTTCCGGGAAGGCTAGCTGTGGGCAAAGGCCGCGCTTCAGCTCGTTTACCAGCCACATGCCCATGATGTTTTTTTGGTAGCGGTTATAGCCCACGCCGCCTTCGTTGGAGTAGTTGGCCTTCTCGCTTGCATCATCCGTAATGGGTTTGGGCGTTTTGACGCCCAAAAGCGACCAGGTGCCGGAGGAAATATAGGGGTGATTGCCCTCCATCGGGATGCCTTCCACCGCCGAGCCTGTATCGTGGGTGGCACAAAGAACGCATTGGATGCCCTCATACTGCCCGATGACCGCCCCCGGCTGGCTTAGCCCGGGAAACAGGTGCCTGGGATATCCAAGAGATTCGAGGATTTCCTCGTCGAACTTGCCGGTCCGGGCATTGACCAGCCCCGTGGTGGTGGCGTTGGTATACTCCCTTGCTTTAACGCCGCAGAGCTTGTAAAGCAGATATTCCGGCATCATCAAAAGATCGGTAACACCTTCCAACCTTCCGGCCAGCTTATCCGCATAAAGCTGGTAGATGGAATTGAAGGGCTGGAACTGACAGCCTGTTTGGCGGTACAAGCGGGAAAAAGGAATTTTCTCATGCACCAGCGGGATCACCGCTTCCGTCCGGCTGTCCCGATAGGCATAAACCGGCAGAACCTCCTGATCCTCGCGGAGCAGCACATAGTCCACGCCCCAGGTGTCAATGGACAGGCTTTGGATATCGGGAAATGCCGCCTGTGCCGCCCGAATGCCGTTTTTTACTTCCCGCAGCAGCGCTTCCACATTCCACACCAGGTGGCCATTCTGGGTATGAACACCGTTGGCAAAGCGGTAGACTTCCTTGGTTTGGATTGCCCCGCTTTTACGCCAGCCCACAATATGCCGCCCGGAGGAGGCCCCAATATCAATGGCAAGATAGTATTTCTGCACTTTCCACCTCCTCAGACATCCAATTCAGATACCGCTTTGGGGTATCATCGCAGCTCATCCGGGCCATAACGTGGATCCCAAACCTGGGCAAAGAGGGAACCCACCTTGGCCTGTTGGCCGTAGTTCCAGCTTTTTCGTTGGCCTTCATCGCACCGGTGGCCGCCCTTTGGGATAAGGCGGGAACCGGCTTTGAACTGATGGCTAAAAGTACAGCCAAATTCCGGCCTTGCAACCTTATTTTTCTTTATAGAATAAACCAAGCAATGCGCCAATCATATCGCTGGGGGATACAATCTGCTGAAGCTCCCAGCCTTCGGCAACATACTCGTTTATCATTTCCTGTGCCTGTTCCAAATCTTTTTCGCGGGATATTTTAAGCCCTTTGTTCAAATAAACCAGCTTGTATTCTTTCATTTTATAGCGCCTCCCTGCATTCGGGTTTCCTAATTGGAATTATAATGAGAGCGCATGGGAAAATCAATTCCCCGTGGGCTCCTTGTTGGCGCTAATCCTGCAGCCGGGGAGAGGATAACGCGGGTATCGGGATGTTTGGGCTCTGCCGCATTTCGTCTTCCTGTAAAGTTGTTTAAATGCCCGCTTTATATCCTGGATACTGCCATGCTTTGTCATATGGATTTTGTGGAAGAGGATATCTTTGGCAAGTGCAAGGTGTACCGGGAAATGCGCAAATGTGCGCATGCTATATAAGGGCTTGAAAGCGCAGGGCCTTATTTGGTACAATGGGTTTAGTTTAATCAGGAGGTGTTGCACATGGAAGATGTTATTGATGTTGCTTCCCAACGTATGCAAAAAACACTATCCGTCCTTACAGAAGAACTGGGTTCCCTGCGGGCAGGCCGCGCCAACCCCAAGCTGCTGGACCGCGTGCTGGTGGATTATTATGGCACGCCTACGCCCATTAACCAGGTGGCCAATATCTCTGCGCCGGAGCCGCGCATGCTGGTTATCTCCCCGTGGGATCCCAAGATGATCAGCGGCATCGAAAAGGCCATCTTAAAATCCGAACTGGGCATTACGCCGACAAACGATGGCAAGGTCATCCGCCTGGTGGTGCCGGAGTTGACGGAGGAGCGCCGCAAGGATCTGGTCAAGGTGGTCGGCAAAACCGGCGAGGAATGCAAGGTTGCCCTGCGCAACACCCGCCGCGATGCCATGGACAAGCTGAAGGCGCAGAAAAAGGCCGGCGAGCTGACGGAGGATGATTTAAAATCCGAGGAAGCGCGGCTGCAAAAGGCGCTGGACAAAGCGGTTGCCCAGGCCGACAAGATGCTGGCCGATAAGGAAAAGGAAATTATGTCGCTGTGACGGACGGTTTGATCGGCCTGGGGCAGCAGGAAGCCTGCCGCATATTGGAGGGCCAGGGATTTGCCGTTCGGGTATACCCGGCCCTGCCGCGCAGGCGCGATGGCAGGGTGGAAGGCATGATGCGCGTGGTGCGCATTAAAATCACGGATGGCCAGGCGGAAATATGGGTTAGCCCCTTTATGCCGCCTGCCGGACAGAACTGACGAGCAAGCGGCATCCTCATCCCCGCCATGGGGGGAGGGTGCCGCCTTTTGGAGGGGCATGGATGAAAGGCACCCAAGCGAAAAGCCAGCTGAATATTCCTGCGGAGCTTGTGCCCCGCCACGTAGGCATCATCATGGATGGCAACGGGCGCTGGGCCCAAAAAAGGCTGATGCCGCGCACCTTTGGCCATCGCGCGGGGATGGAGGCTTTTAAGGAGATCGTGCGTGCCACGGATGATTTTGGCATCGAGGCGCTGACGGTTTATGCCCTGTCCAGCGAAAACTGGAGCCGCCCGAAGGAGGAAGTATCCGCCCTGATGGGGCTGCTGCAGGAATATTTCCTTTCCCAAATCGATGAGCTTCACCGCCAGGGCGTGCGCATCCGCGTTATTGGGGATGGTTCCCGCGCACCGCTGGCCGCGCGCCAGGCGCTGGAGCGCGCGCAGGAGCTGACCCGGAATAATACCGGCCTTAAGTTGACCGTGGCCTTTGGCTATGGCGCGCGCATGGAAATAGTCGGCGCCGCCAGGGAACTGTGCCGCCGGGTTGCCCGGGGCGAGATTTCCCCCGATGAGGTGGATGAGCAGGCTTTCGAGGGGCATCTGTATACCCATGGCCTGCCGCCGCTGGATGTTATCATCCGCACGGGCGGGGAAATGCGGCTGAGCAATTTCCTTTTATATCAGGCGGCATATGCGGAGTTTGTTTTTGTCGATACGCTGTGGCCCGATTTTGACCGCCGGGCGTATGCATCGGCAATTGAATCCTTTGCCGCGCGCGACCGCCGCTTTGGCGGCCTTATGGCGCGCAGCAAAGAATAACCGGGAGGGACTGGGGTGGCAAGATACATTACGGCAGCCCTGCTGCTGGCTTTTGTTGCATTGATGCTGACGGTGGGCATTCCCTTGATCGGGGCGATGATTGCCCTGTTTGCCTTTGGTATGGCATGGGAAATGAGCGCTGCGCTGGAAAAAATCAATGGAGCCAAGCCGTACCGGCTGCTGGCCGCTGCCTTTGTGCCCGTGTTGTATGCGGCCTACTGGCTTGGCGGAATACTGGGAATGGGCGTTGCCGGGCTGGCGATGCTGATGGCGGCGCTGGCCATTCGGGTGTTCAGGCCCGATGTGCCCGCCGGCGTGGTGGAAGGCACGGTATCGTGCATGGTGTATCCCGGCATTCCCATGGCGGGCATGCTGCTGCTTGGCGTATTGCCCGCAACGCGCGCGGTAACCCGCTCGCTTTTGATATTTGGCATTGGGGTATCGGCGCTGTCCGATGCGTTTGCCATGTTTGGCGGCATGTGGTTTGGAAAGCGCAAGCTGTGCCCCAAGGTCAGCCCCAACAAAACGGTGGCCGGCCTGGTAGCCTGCCTGATCGGCGGGCCGGTGGGCGGCCTGCTGGTTTGGATGATAGCCCAATGGGTTTGCGGGGCCAATTTCCCCGTTGTTCATTTTATGCTGATGGGGCTGATTGTGGCCATGGTTACGGCGCTGGGCGATCTTATCGCTTCCTCGTTTAAGCGGGCTGCCGGCATTAAGGATTTTGGCAATATTTTTCCGGGCCATGGCGGCGTGCTGGACAGGCTGGATGGCATTTCCTTTAGCTGCTGTGCCGTGCTGTTTTATGCGCTGATTGCCGGGTGGATGGGCCTATGAAGCGGCGCGTAGCCGTGCTGGGCAGCACGGGTTCCATCGGTACACAGGCGCTGGATGTGCTCAGCCGCCTACAGGATGATTTTGAGGTGACAGCCCTGGCTGCCGGTGGGCGGGGCGAGGTGCTGGAGCGGCAGGTCGCCGCCTTTCATCCCCAATATGTTTATTTGGCCGATGAAGCGCAGGCGATAAATGCCCCCCGGGTTACCCGCCTGCATGGGCCTGATGCGCTGGAGCAGATGGCTTGCCTGCCGGAGGTGGACGATTGCCTGGTGGCGGTTTCGGGCGCAATCGGGCTGCGGGCGTCGCTGGCGGCGGCGCGCGCGGGCAAACGGCTGCTGCTGGCCAATAAAGAATCGCTGGTGTGCGGGGGGCAGCTGCTGCTTTCGGCCGTCAAACAAGGGGGCGGGCTGC
>JAQXFY010000201.1 GCA_029006015.1 bacterium | reverse complement strand
ACGGGCGGGAAATCCCCATTGTGGCGGATGAATATGTCGAAAAAGACTTTGGTTCCGGCGCGGTTAAAATTACCCCCGCGCACGATCCCAACGACTATGAGGTGGCCCTGCGGCATGATCTGCCCGTTATCCAGGTGATCGATGAAGGCGGCATCATGAATGAAAACGCCGGGGAATACGCCGGGATGGACCGCTTTGCCTGCCGTAAGGCCGTGGTGCAGGCGCTGGAAGAAACCGGTGCCCTGGTGCGGGTGGAGGAATATTCCCACAACGTGGGGCATTGCTACCGCTGCGGTACGGTGGTGGAGCCCACGCTGTCGCTGCAATGGTTTGTGTCCATGGCGCCGCTGGCCAAGCCCGCCATTGAGGCGGTTAAAAACGGCGATGTTAAATTTGTGCCCGAGCGGTTTGAAAAGGTGTACTTCAACTGGATGGAAAACATCAAGGATTGGTGTATTTCCCGCCAGCTGTGGTGGGGGCACCGCATTCCCGCCTGGTATTGCGACTGCGGGCATATGGTTGTAGCGCGCGAGGCGCCCGAGTGCTGCCCCAAATGCGGGGGCGCCATGAAGCAGGATGAGGATGTGCTGGATACCTGGTTCTCCTCCGCCCTGTGGCCGTTCTCGACGATGGGGTGGCCCGATGACACGCCGGAGATGCGCTATTTTTACCCGACCACCGCGCTGGTTACCGGATATGACATCATCTTTTTCTGGGTGGCGCGCATGATCTTCTCGGGCCTGGAATACACGGGCAAGGCGCCGTTTTCCGATGTGATCATCCACGGCCTGGTGCGCGACAGCCAGGGCAGAAAAATGTCCAAGAGCCTGGGCAACGGTATCGACCCGCTGGAGGTTATCGAAAAATACGGCGCGGATGCGCTGCGCTTTTCGCTGATTATGGGCAACGCCCCGGGCAACGACATGCGCTTTTACTGGGAAAAGGTGGAATCCGCCCGCAACTTTGCCAACAAAATTTGGAACGCTGCCCGCTTTATGCTGCAGGGTGCGCCCGAGGTGCGGCCGGCGTGGCGTGAGCAAGACCTGCTGCTGCCCGAAAAATGGATTTTGCACCGGTATAAAAAGGTAGTGGAAAGCGCCACCGCCCATATGGAAACCTACGAGTTTGGCATGGCGGCTTCCGAGGTGTACGATTTTATCTGGAGCCAGCTGTGCGATTGGTACATTGAATTGGCCAAGCCCGCCCTGTATGGGGAGGATGAAGCGCGAAAAGCCACGGTGCAGGCGGTGTTGTTTGACGTGCTGGAGGGCGTGCTCAAGCTGCTGCACCCCTTTATGCCCTTCCTGACGGAGGCGGTATACCAGGCACTGCCCGGCGCGGAGGATACCATCATGTACGCCCCGTGGCCTGATGCGCAAAAACTGCCCGAGGATGAGGCTTCCGCACAGGCGATGGAAGATGTGATGGATCTGGTGCGCGCCATCCGCAACCTGCGCGCACAGCTGGGCGTGGCGCCCAGCCGGCAGGCGCCCGCCTATGTGCTGCCCGCTCCCGGCCATGAGGAAGCCTTCCGGTGCGGCATGCCTTTTGTGACGCGCTTGGCCGGTATTAGCGAGGTGCACTTTATCCAGGAAGCGGCCGATCGCGGCATGGCGGTGGCCGTCAGCGAAGCGGCGCAGGGCTTTTTGCCCATGGCCGAGCTGGTGGATATCGAAAAGGAAACCGCCCGCCTGATGCGCGAAAAACAGCAGGCCGATGCCGATTTGCAGCGCTGCCGCACCAAACTTGGCAATGAGAATTTTGTTTCCCGCGCCAACCCCCGTGTGGTGGAGGAGGAGCGGCAACGCCTGGCACGTCTGGAAGGCATGCTGGTGGCACTGGATGAGCAGTTGGCTGCCCTGCAGGCCCTTAAGCAGGAGGCGTAAGTGGTGATGGAATACAGCCAGGCCGTTGCCTATATCGAAGGGGCGCGGCGCTTGAGCGGCATGACGCGGGGCCAGGATAATATCCGGGGCGTGCTGGAGGATATGGGCAACCCCCATAAAAAGCTGCGCTTTATCCATGTGGCGGGCACCAATGGCAAGGGCTCTACCTGCGCTATGCTGGAAAGCATGCTGATGCGTGCGGGCTATAAGGTGGGCATGTTTACATCGCCCTACCTGCAACGGTTTAATGAACGTTTCCAGATAAATGGCAAGCCCATTGAGGATGATGTGCTGGCCCGGCTGGCCACCGATATCCGAAGGGTATCCGAAGCGCGCCAGGCGCGCGGTCTGCCGCCTGCCGTCTACTTTGAGATCAACACCGTGCTGTCCTTTTTATGGTTTTTAGAGCAGCAGGTGGATATCGCCATCATCGAGGTGGGCATCGGCGGATTGTTGGATTGCACCAATATCATTACCCCCGAGGTGGCGGTGGTAACGCCCATCGGGCTGGACCATGTTAAGATATTGGGCAACACGCTGGAGGAGATCGCTTTCCAGAAAGCGGGCATCTATAAGCCGGGCGTGGCATGCGTGACCTCCTGCCAGCGGCAGGAGGCCATGGAGGTGCTGGTGGCCAAGGCAAGCCAATGCGGCGAGGCCCTTCAGGTTGCGCCCCGGGTTAGCGGGCTTGAAAGCAGCCTAAGCGGCAATGCCTTTACCGTGTTGGGGGAGGAGTTTTTTGTGCCCCTGGCCGGGCCGCATCAGGCCGATAATGCAGCAACGGCCATTACTGCAGCGCGGCAGCTGCAGCGGCGCGGCTGGGATAAGCTGACGGATAAAGCCATTCGCGAAGGGTTGGCCCAGGCACGCTGGACCGGGCGGCTGGAAACCATCGGGCATCAGCCGCTGATCCTGCTGGATGGTGCGCATAACGGACATGGCGCCTGCGCCCTGGCCGATGCCATCGAGGGCTTTCATTTGCCCGCGCGCCCAACCGTGGTGTGCGGCATCCTCAACAAGGATGTGCCCCCCATGGTCGATGCCTTTTTGCGCTTTGCAGGCAATATCATCTGTACCCGGCCGGATAGCCCGCGCGCCATGGATCCTGTGGAACTGGCGGCCATCTTTACCCAAAAACGGGGCAGCGCGGAAGGTATCGCGGTATGTGAGCAGCCGGGAGAAGCCCTGGAACAGGCGGTTGCCCTGGCCGGGCAGGATGGATGCGTGGTGGTATGCGGCTCGCTTTATCTGGTGGGGGAGATCCGCACCCGCCTGGTTGGGTTGGAAGGATAGCCCGCCACATCGGCTTTATTTGCGCCGGACAGGCTGCCTGTCCGGCGTTGTTTATTGCCTGGCAGGTAAACATAACGCGGCAGATGGCATAAACGTATATTTATCCATAAACAATGCATCTAAAACATATAAATAAAACCAATAAATTGCCAAAAAGATGGAAATAGGGGGAGTTTGATGCTTTTCGTGTTATGAAAAATATGATAGAATAAACCAAAGGAGGCTGGATATACGGAAAATTTGATGCTGCTGTCCAAGCGGGGGATGCGCGTATGGTGTATATCGCTTCCCGGGAACAAGGTGGGTTTATGCGGTAATGGCGGCCGGATGGATGCCGAAGGCATTTTGGGCATGCAGGATGCCGTATGGCGGGCAGGAAAATACCCGTATGGGAAACAGCAAAAACGCACGCGTGTGGAATATGCAGGAGCGGCCCGCAGGCTGGCCCCGGCGGGGCGTGCATCGATAAAATGCATAAGGCGGTATGCGGTGCAGAACGCATGATGTTGTGCGAAACAGCTTTAGCGGATGGTGTGAGAGCAAGAAAAAGAAAAACGGCGGCCCAAAAGGCTGCCGGAGGAAGAACCATCCAGTGGGGCTGTTGGCACGCCCGTTCCGGTTTTCGGGACGGGCGCTTTTTTATGGGTAACCTGGTATAGGCGAGCGGCCATGATGGATGGCCGCCGGCGCCGTCATAACGCTTGATGGCAAGCCAAAGCGATAAGGCGCGCGGCATTTGGATAAACAAGGCGCCTGGTAATGGAAAGGGCGTTTGCAAGCCGCACGGGGGCAAAGCGCCTGGGTATGGCGCAATATGGGGATAAACGGCCTGTGCCGCCCAAAGCCAAACACACCGTAAAGCCTGCCGGACAGGAAAATATCATGGTACGCTTGGCAGCATCTGGGCCGGGCTCCAGGAGGCCGGAGGAAAAACAGCCCATGAGGCATATGCAAACAGGGGGCTTTTAAAAGCATAAAGGTGCCAATCGGCCAGCCCCAATATGGCGGAGGCGTTATTGAGGGCCCCGGCCTGCCGGAGCCCCGATGCCTGCATCCGGGGGGGAATGGGCCGTATCGGCCGGTATGCTTGCCGGCCCATGCAGGGGAATGGATTCATCCATTTCCGTCAGGTGCTTCCAATAGCGCTTTTGCATATGATTCATGCGGCAGCGGGGGTTATAGCGCCCCTCGATGCCGATGGTGTGATAAAAGGTTTTCCAGAGCGAACGGTAATGCGCCTCCTCCTGCCCGGGGGCGGGGGGCGTATAGTTATCGATGGGCACCAGGAAGCCCTGCCCCTGCCGGCTGATCAAGGCGACATGGTGCGTTTCATCATATAAGAAAAGGTTTTCCTGCGGATATCGATCGCAAAAGTGCGGGGCCAACAGCGGAAGGACAAAGTTTTTGGGACCAATGATGCCATACAGCACCCCGCCGGCATCCGAAAAGCGCACAAAGCCCGTATACTGGTGGCTTTCGTACGTTAAATGATTAACCGCGCCCGTTACCGCGCGCACGGTATCATCGGTTAGCAGGGAAAGCACATCTGCCCCCATGCGCATGGCCAGCCGCACAAAGGAGAGCATGCGCATTTCGCGGTGAGGCATACAGGTATAAAAGGCAAGCCGTACCTGATCGGCTACGGCGCTGCCGGCAACCCGATTTAGGCCCGCCATCACGCGCTTGGCGATGGAAGATTGGGTTTCGATACGCCGAACGGGGTACAGGCTGGCTTGCGCTTCCCCATCGGATACGATATCAAGGGGGATCTCCTTTTGAACATAGCTTTCAAAAATGGCGCACAAAGCCCCCTCCAAACTACCGTCATAGCGGTAGATGACATCTGCCTGCTGCGGCATGTATATTCCCCCTAGTTTGATGAGATAAGGCCCTGTGCCGGGAACGGCACTTGCAAAGGATGCAGCAGAGCGGCTGCCGTGAAAACCGTGAATGCCGGGTGCGCCGGTTGTCGGGTATGCGGGTGTGCCGCTTGGCGCCGGTAACATGCGTTTGGCTGCCGGGGCGGTGGATACCGGCTATAATTGCCCGCTGAGGCATTGCATCACATCCTGGCGGGTGATGCCCTGCTGCAGGAAAGTCATCTGCTCCTGCCCGGCGGGCAGGCTTTTGCATTTATCCGATACCAGGCTGCGCAGCACATGGTCGGGCGTCAGGTTGGCGCCGGCAGCCATGCGCCCACGGCAGGTAATAAAATACTGTGCGCGCTTGAGCACCACGCCGATTTTTTTAAGCCCTGCAAAATCCAAGGCGGTCACCTTGCGGGCCTGGACGATGCGCTGTGCGCTTTTGACCCCGATGCCGGGCACGCGCAGCAGCATATCCAGCGGTGCACGGTTGACTTCCACCGGAAAGCGGTCCATATGATGAAGCGCCCAGTTGCATTTGGGATCGACATAAGGGTTGAAATTGGGATGCTCCTTATCCAACAGTTCGCCGGCGGAAAAACCATAAAAGCGCAGCAGCCAGTCCGCCTGGTAAAGCCGATGCTCCCGCAGCAGGGGCGGCTTGGTATCGGTGGAAGGCAGCAGCGGATTGGAGCTGACGGGCATATAGGCCGAATAAAATACGCGCTTGAGCTTGAATTTGCGGTAAAGCGCTGCGGACAGGTTGAGGATGGTGTAATCGCTGTCCGGCGTGGCGCCGATAATCATCTGTGTGCTTTGGCCGGCCGGCGAAAAGGCGGGTGCATGGCCAAAGCGTACCAGATCCCCGGCGTTTTCCTGGATGCGCTGGCCGATAAGGCCCATGGGCTTTAAAATGGATTCCTTGGTTTTATTGGGTGCCAGCAGCGCCAGGCTTTTGGAGGAGGGAAGCTCGATATTGACGCTCATCCTGTCGGCCAGCTGCCCCAGGCGCAGGATGAGCCGGGCGTCCGCACCGGGAATGGCTTTGGCATGGATATAGCCGCCAAAGCGGTATTCCTCCCGCAGGATGCGCAAAACCTCGATCATGCGCTCGCATGTGGTATCGGCATCCCGGATGATGCCGGAAGACAGGAACAGCCCTTCGATATAGTTGCGCCTGTAAAACTGGTAGGTTAGATCCGCCAGCTCCCGAGGGGCAAAGGTGGCCCGCTTGGCGTTGCCGGAGGCGCGATTGACGCAGTAGCTGCAATCGTAGGCGCAGGCATTGGATAACAATACTTTGAGAAGGGAAATGCATCGCCCATCGGAAGCAAAGCTATGGCAGATGCCGCAGGCAACGGCATTGCCCATCCGCGCGCCCTCGCTGCCCCGGCTGGCACCGCTGCTGGTACAGGCTACATCATATTTGGCCGAATCGGCCAGAATCTGTAATTTATCGAAGATATCCATTCATATCCCCCCCTGCCCCTTAAGGATACTACGAACAAATGTTTGTGTAAAGAGGGTGCATATGATTTTTTATTGGATTTCCCTTATGTACCGGCGCAGGGATGACGGGGGGATGCCCCTGGGGCGGGATGATAAAAAAGCTGGCCGGGCACCCATATTGGGGGCATGGGCCGGATGTTTGCCGGGGGCAGCGGGAGCGCTTGAAAAACGCCTGGATGCGGCTGTCGACATACCAAAAAAGCGCCGCACGGCGGCCTGCATCATCAAACCGGCGCCCCATATCCGGGGCGATTGATTTTGAAAAACAGCCCCCTTGTTGAGGAGGAGCGGCTATGATAAACTGGGGTTAACGGATAAAAGGGAGGAGTAGATTTGGCCAACAAGAAAAAATGGGACGCCAGCCACATCATTGGGGTTTGCTTGTTTGTTACGCTGGTGATATCGCTTGTTTTTGTTGTTATCCGCCTGATTCAGGCGCCGGAGCATATGCCGGAGGGAGAGGAGTTTGTCCGCGTTAAAAGCGACTATCGCCTGATGGTGCTGCAATGCGTGCTGGGCATCGCGGTGATGTTTATTCCCACGCTGCTGGACCGCAAATTTAACATCCGCTTCCCCAATTATATTGATATTTTGTATTATTTGTTTTTGTATGGAGCGGTGTTCCTGGGGGAGATCCGCCACTTTTATTATGTTGTTCCCCATTGGGATGATTTTTTGCACTCCTTCAGCGGCGCCATGCTGGGTGCGTTGGGCTTTTCGCTGGTTTCGGTGCTTAACAGCTCCGACAAAGTCCATGTGCACCTTAGCCCGGCGTTTATCGCCATTTTTTCCTTTTGCTTTGCGGAAGCCGTCGGCGTGGTGTGGGAGCTGTATGAGTATACCATGGATGGCATCATGGGGCTGAATATGCAAAAGTATGCCCTGGAATATGGCGAGGCCCTGATCGGCCGCGAGGCGTTGAAGGATACGATGACCGATCTTACCGTCAGCACGATTGGCGCGTTGGTGGTGGTTACCATCGGATATATCATCATCCGCAAGAGGAAGGATGATCTTCCTGCCCTGCCGGGGCTGATGATTACCCGCAAAAGAGAGGGCGCCGTGGGGGTGCAAGGCCAACAGAATACGGCCCCGGATACCGCGCTTTTGGATGGTGCCAAGTCTGCCGGTGGCGAAACGGAATGCCGGGCGCATCAGGAAACAAGCGCGCCTCCGGAGCAGGAGCAGCCATAAACGGCCAGCCTGGACGGCCGCCGGGAAAGTGAAAAATAACATCAGCCATACCGGCCGGAAAAGCCGGATATAACGGGGGAATATTCCCCCGTTTTTATATCGCCAAAAGCATGTCCGTCCAGCCAAGGAAGCCCAAACAGGTATCGGATATGCGTGGCAAGGTGCCGCCGCCATGCAGATACCCCTAAAACGTAAATGAGGCAATAACGCAAAAATAATGCTTTTGAAAAGGGTGAAAATGTCCGCTAAGATGGACATAAAGGCGATAATAGCATAATTTAAGAACATATGTTCTTGAAATGCCGGATGGCGGTGGCTATACTGCCCTGCAAGCAGCGGTTGATAAGCCGTACAAAAGGGAGGGCTGTTTGCATGGAACAGCAGATGGAAAGGAGCAGGGCAGAACAAGCGGAAGCATTTGGGCACGGAGGACGGGCCTTTTTGGCACCATATGCATACTTTACAAAAAGCTTTGCCGCCATGATGGGCCTGCCGGTATTGACGCGATGCCCGGCGGATATGGTGGCGGAGGCAGAGCGTCGGGGCATTTTAAAAGATGGGCAGCCCAGCCAACGGCTGATGGTGGCCTTTGCTGCATGGCTGTGGCCCGAGTGGAACATGCATGCGCCCATGAAGGCTTTTTCGATGGATGATCCCATTAAGCGCCTGAGCCTGTCGCCCGCCTGCTGGCAGGCGCCGGTTGAGCGGTTTGCGTGGTATCTTTTGGAAAACGGGGAGGTGGCGGAGGCGCCCACGCAGGAGCAATCCCGCAGGCTGGCGGGGCAGCTGTTTGCCATGGCGAATGGTGATGGGCGGCTGAGCGATATTGCCGATACCGTCAGGCAATACCGGGCGGAGGAGGATTTTTCCCCATTGCCAAGCTATGCCCGCATTGATTTTTACCGTTCCCGCACGCATGCGCGCTGCCTGCCGCGGCCGGGCAAATCCCCCCCGCAGGGGGGAGAGGATGCCCATATTTTGCGTATGGACTGGCAGCGGTTTGTGGCGGCGCTGCCGGAGCGCGACAGACGGATTATCAGGCTTCGCCAGGCGGGATTGACGCTGAGGGAGATCGCCCCAAGGATAGGATATAAAAGCCATACCGGCGTACATAAAACGCTTGAAAAAGTGCTGAAAAGCTGGCGCGAACAGCAGGGCTAGGCTTGCCATTTTGATGTAGGGCGGGTATGCTATTTGGCGGGAGGTGCCAGCATGTCTGAATTTACCATTCGCCCGGCAAGGCCGGGGGAGGAAGCTGTTATCGTATCGTTTATCCGTGCAATCGCCGCCTATGAAAAAATGGAGGACCAGGTGATTGCCGATGAAGCGGGTATGCACGAAGAGGTTTTTGTGCGGCAATCCTGCGGGGTGCTGTTTGCCTGTGAGGACGATGTGCCCGTTGGCTTTGCGCTGTATTACTATAATTTTTCCACCTTTATGGGCCGCCGCGGCCTTTATTTGGAGGATCTGTTTATCAACCCGGATAAGCGCGGGCATGGATACGGTAAGGCGCTGTTTTGTGCGCTGGCGCAAAAAGCGGTGCAGGAAGGCCTGGGGCGTATGGAATGGGTATGCCTGGATTGGAACCAGCCGTCCATCGATTTTTATAAAAGGATGGGGGCCAGGGCCATGGATGAATGGACGCTTTACCGCCTGCAGGATGATACCTTAAAGCAGGCCGCAAAGGAGGATACCGTATGGAAAAAGTGACGCTGTTTATATTGGAAACCTGCCCATATTGCGTCAAGGCATTGTCCGAGCTGAAAAAAGTGATGTCGGACAACCCCAAACTTGGCCAGGTGGAGGTAACCATTATCGATGAGGCCAAGCAGCCCGAACTGGCCAACCAATATGATTACTATTATGTGCCCACCTTCTATGTGGGAGGCACAAAGGTGCATGAAGGCGTAGCCCAGCGGGAGGATGTGGAAAATGCGCTGAGGATGGCGGCGGGCGACCTGGCGGTCACCCCAAGCGCCGGCCCTAAGCGGTAATAAGGCGTTGCCCGGCGTAAAGGCTAAAGGCATGGTGCAAAACCGCCGGTGTTAGACAGGGCTTCGTAAAACAGTTAATCCGACCTATGGCTGCAATCATAGGTCGGATTTTCATGTTATGGGTTGGGGTTGGAATATCCAAGGCTCCCTCTGATGAGGGAGCTGTCAGCCAAGCTGACTGAGGGATTGCTTTACCGCAGCATCGATATACTGACAAACTCCATGGAAATTTCTGATAACTTCGTTGTTGGGAATACGAATAACGGTAAGGCCATAACCTTCCAGAAAAGCGGTGCGATCTGCATCTTTTTGTATTTCATCTGCCCCATCGTGTTGGGAGCCGTCCAGCTCAAGGACGAGTTTTGCTTCTGCGC
>JAQXFY010000200.1 GCA_029006015.1 bacterium | reverse complement strand
GTAGGCAGTTTCATGATAACAGGCTCCTTCCCATAATGGTGGAAACTACATTTCAGTATATCACCTTTGAAGCCTTCAAACAAGGCATGCAGGGTTAAACTTTGCGGGAAGAATTTGGTACAACATAAAAAGCAGCCGCAGACAGACGGTAAAACAGCTGGACTTGGATGGAAGATGGAAAATGGCGGCGCGCAGAACATACAAAACCCCTTCCCACTGCGGGGCGACGGCCTGCCGGGCGATTGGCCGGGTGTGCCGCGTGCTGTTTGGTAGGCCCGGAGGGAAGTGGTTTTAAAAAGGAATATGGGGTTGTTTTATGCCCCGGTGGAAGGGCTGCGGCGCTTGCGGCATTTGGATGATGATACGCCCCGTGGCGGATATGGGGGAAGGGGATGAATAGGGGGCAGCATGGGTTGTGCTTGTTTAAAAAGGCAAACCCGGCTTTTATGCAGGGGGGCTGCGTACATGCCGGGCTTAATGCGCCAAATGGATAGCCAAAGCCATGATGGGGCGCCCTTTTAAAGGGGCGCCCCATTTTATGTGAAAGCCGCATGACGCGGGCTTATTCTTCCAAATGAAAAGCGCGGCCCAGCGTGCCGATGACGGGCACGCAATCGCGCGCATGCACGCGCACCCAGGGGGTACAGGGGGCGAAGCCGACATCCAGCAGCACATAGTCCTTGAGTACCTGCAGCATGCGGCAGGCCCAGGCGCCTTCATCGACACAGCTGGATAAAATGGCCGTGATGCGGCAGCAATCGCCTTCATCGCGGTGGGTCAGGCCCAAAAGGCCGTTTTCGGGATCGGCAGGCACATCGCCGATCCAGGTGCCATAGGGCGAGGCGGGCTGCCCCACCCATAGCGGTACCCGGTTTTCCAGCGCCACCTTGGCGGCCGTTTTGTGCAGCACACGGGCGCCCGCGCCGGCAAAACGCATCATTTCCTCAAAGCTTAGGTGGGAATATACCTTGGCGCGCGGCAGCAGCCGCGGATCGGCGGTATAGACGCCGGATACATCGGTATACACGGCAACGGGCGCGCCCATGGCCGAGCCCAGCAGCACCGCGGTGGTATCGGAACCGCCGCGCCCCAGCGTGGTGGTGTCCCCCGCCGGGGTTGCGCCCTGGAAGCCGGCCACCACCGGCA
Organism: bacterium; assembly: GCA_029006015.1. Lineage (GTDB taxonomy): Bacteria > Bacillota > Clostridia > Christensenellales > SUG1161 > SUG1161. The sequence goes on along the minus strand of JAQXFY010000200.1, from coordinate 6,075 downwards.
CGATGCCCTGGCCAAGCATGTGCTCCAGATAACCGCTGTCCACCTGCCGGGCGGCAGCCGCGCCGAATGTATCATCGGTCTGGATGCCGGCGCGCCGGCCGGACAGCGCGCGTGCCGGGATATCCATGGAGGATAAAAGCAAAGCAAACAGGGCGGCGGACAGCCGCTCGCCCAGGGAAATCAGCTCGTCCAGGCCACGGGCATCGGGCTGCAGGATGCCATCGTGCGCGGGCAGGGCAAGCAGGGTATCGGTGGCGTAAGGATCGCCCGCACGGCCGATGGCGGATACCACCACAACGGGGGATTCGCCCCGGCCAATGGCGTCCTGCACGGCGCGGGCGGCCTGGCGGCGGGCAGCGGTATTTTTAACCGATGTGCCGCCGAATTTAAGGATGCAGGGCCGCATGTTATCACCTCACCCTGCCAAGATGGGCTGAAGCTGGCGCCCCGCCAGGGCGTGCGTGCAGCAGGGCAGCACCAGATCAAAATGCGCCACAACCGATGCGGGCTTGCCGGTGGGATCATCCTGGGAAAAAGGAACCACATAAACATGCCGCATGCCGCACAGCGCGCCGATGGAGCGCCCGTTCTGGGTCAGCCCGTCGTTGCTGGAAACCGCTATGACCACGGGGCGCTCATTGCGCAGCTGGGCTTTGGCGGCCATCAAAACCGGCGTGTCGACAATGCCGTTTATCAGCTTGGCCAGCGTATTGCCTGTACACGGGGCAATAATCAGGATATCCAGCAGCTTTTTGGGGCCGACCGGCTCCGCCTCCACGATGGTATGGATGATGGGGTGCGGTGTGATGACGGCAATCTCTTCCTTCAGGCGATTGGCGGTGTAAAAGCGGGTATCGCTTTCATATACGATGGGGGACAGGATGGGGATGATCTCGGCCCCGGCCTGTGCCACCTGGCGCATGGCATTCAGGGCGCGGGACAGCGTGCAGAACGATCCCGTCATCGCAAACCCCACGGTTTTCCCTTCAAGGTTCATGATGTTTCTCCTTTCAATAGGGGTGCTAGGGCGCGCGCGGTCAGGCGCGCGGCATCTTGCGGAAACAGGGCGCCCGACAATCCGGGCAGGGTAAGTACCGTAAGGCCAAGGCGGGCGGCCCCGGCGGCATCAAAGCCGTAGGGCGCGCTGGCCAGTTCCACCAGGGTGGCGCCCGGGCGCAGGGCGGATAAAACGCCCCCATCCAGCACGGGCGCGGGCACGGTGTTAAACAGGTAGTGCCATTCGCCGGGCTGCGTTACCGGCAGGTGCAGGGCGGCATAACCCAGTGCGGCAGCTTCCATGCGCGCCTGTGGGTTTCTGGCGGCAATGGTTATGTGCGCGCCAAAGGGCGCGATGCGCTGGGCCAGCGCCTTGGCTACCTCGCCCCAGCCCGTAATGAGCACCCGGCTGCCCGACAGCGTTTTGCCGCCCTTTAAAAGGGCATGGGCAATGGCGCCCTCGGCTGTAGGGACGGCGTTTTGGCGTTTGAAGGGCGCATCCTCCAACAGGTTGCAGACCGGCCGCCCGCCGGCCTGAATGGGCGCGGGAAAGGCCCCGATGATGCGCGTGCCGGGGCGCGTCAAGGCGATCAGCGCATCCGCCTCCAGCCCGTCCAGAACCGGTTTGCCGGGGCGGGTGGGAATGGGCAGCACCAGGGCATCTGCGCCGGACAGCGCCTGCTGCACATCGGCCCAGGGCTGCCCGTTTGTCAGGATATGAAGCGCCACCGGCCCCTGATGTAAAAAATGGGCCACCGCCTGCATGCGGGCATCATTGGCAATCAGGCAGGCGGTCATGCCCGCACCCCTCGGGATGCGATAAAACGGTCCCGCCAGGCGCTTTGGGCGGATATGACGTTAAGGGCAATGGCGTTTTTGTGGTCAAAATTCATGCTTTCGATATAGGGTGCTTCCAGGGCATCGTGCAGCGTTTTGGCGGCGCGGATGCACCCGCAGGCCGAGCGCAGCCATTTATCGGCCTCGTCCAGCTGCCACTGGGTGGCCGAGCGCGCGTGGATATCGGGCGAAGGCAGCACGCATGGCGCAAGATCGATGGTGCGAAGGTGCAGTTCTTCTTTCAGGCGCAAGGGAAAGGCGGGTGTTTGGGTAACATACCCTGCGCCCAGGGCCGGGATGAGGACGTGGGCCGTCAGCTCCGGAAAAATGGCGCTGGGGCAGCGTACAACGCCGCCGGGCAGCGTGCGGGCGCGCGCGGCCAATTTGCCCAGGATGTGGGAGGCCGCCCAGGGGTTGCCCTCCAACAGCGTGATGCGGCCCGGGCATAGCGCCTCCAGCGTTTCCGTCCAGGCCACTACGCGGCCGACGGAAGGCGCGTCCAGCAGCCGGAGCTGCTCCGAGGCGGGAAAGCTGCCCTCCGGAAGCTCGCTAAGCAGGCTGTTGCAGATGTCATCCAGCGCGCCTGTATCCAGCACCAGGCTGGCCTGGGCGGTTTCGCACAGGCGGCGGTAGATATCCAGCCGGGTAACGGCGCGGGCATGCCAGGTGGAAATATCGGAAAAAAGGGCGCAGATGCGATCGGCCTGGCGGGATAGAATGCCTTCATCCAGGCACTCGTACAGGCTGATGATGCTTTCCCTGGCGCCCGGCGCGCACGGCTCCATGACATGGGGGGCGGTGCCGTCGGCCATGGCCACGCCTGCGCCCGGGGCGATAAAACCATCCAGCGAATCGGGATCGGAGCTGCAGTGCAGCCAATGGATATCCTCCCCTTTTTTCAAAAGGGCCTCGCCGCAGGTGCGCATCAGCGAGGATTTGCCGCAGCCAGGCCCGCCCTTGACAATATAAAGCCGGCTGCCCTCCGCCAGGTTATCCAGCTGGGAAAAGTAAGATTTAAACCCGGCGGGGCTGTTGCTGCCCAGGAAATAATGCAGCTGCGTAGGCATGGCGCTCGCACTCCTTTCATGGTGTGGGGATGCAGGCATTCCCCGACAATCCATACTATGCGCGGATAAAAAATTTGCGCGGGCAGCAAGCGGCATCCAGGCGCACGGTAAAGGAAAAAACGGGCGGCAGGCCGGAGCCGGAAGGGGCGGCGAAACGGTTATGCAAAAGGCGATGAAAAACAACATAAAACACACTTTTTATATAGAATATATTGCAAACTGCGCTTGTTTGTTATATGGTATATACAGAAACTGAAAAGAAAACAAAAGAAGGGGAAGCGATCGGCCAAAGCCATAAACATCATGTGCAAAAGGGTAAAACCGGCAAGGCGCATACCCCGTGGAAAAGGGCGGCGTGGATGTGGTTTTATAATATCAACAGCTTTTGATGGGTTCCCATAAGGGGGAAATAAAATGAAAAAAACCATGGCGGTTGTTTTGTTGTTGGGGGCGCTGGGGCTGGTTTTTTGCGGCTGCGGCGCGCAAAAGCAAACATCGGGCCTGCCGGATAAGGTGGCCCTGTCGGAGGATTATCCCGATCCATTTGCAAGCAAATATATCCCGGAAACGGTGGAGAAACTGGTAAACCAAGCCGATTTGATCGTTAAGGCAAATGTGCTGGATAACGGCACAAAGTATACTTCATGGGACAGGCAGCATACCATCGGGCTGCCGGTGCTGCAATTTAATCTGGAAGTGCTGGAAGTGCTGGGCGGCACGGAGGAGGTTAAGGCGGGCGATACCATCAAGGTGGTGCAGGTTGGCATCTGGGATACGGTGGAAACCAAATACCGGCAGGGGGAAACCGTTATCAGCGTTTTGCAGTACATGTCGGATGAAAAATTAGATGGTATTTCTGCTGCGTTGGTTGGCGTGGCGATGGAAATGTCGCATTTCCGGGTGTTGGAGGATGGGCGCGTGCAATCCTTCAGCAAAAACCCCATGGTGGCCCGCTTTGACGGCCTGCAAGCCGGTGCCTGCAGCGATGAGATTGCGCGGCGGCTTAAGCCCGAAAAACAGCGCCCCGTGCAGCAGGGCGGCGTGCAATAGGGCGCTGTGCAACCGGCAGCGGGGCCTTCCATCGGGCCGGGCTTTTGTATGCCGGCGTGCGGGGGCGGCCCGCATAAAAGAAAATTCCCCATAAAACACATCCGCAGGAAGGCTGAACCCTCCTGCGGATGCGCTTTTGACGGGCGGCTTTGGCGGTTGCCCCGGCTTAAATGGGCGTTTGCCGGGGGGCTAACGCACAATGCCGAAATAATCCTTTAGATACCGGTCAAACTCCTGCTGGGTTTGGGCGGTATGGGTGGTAACGCCGTCCTTTGTAAAATGGCGGAACTCCCATCCATCCAGCGAATAGCGGCCGCCGGGGCAGCGCATGCCCGCCATGGGGCGCTTGTTAAAGATGGAATCGGGATGCTTTTCGCAGAAAAAGCTGGTGGGCGCAAAATCCTGCGGCACCTGAAATTCCTCGGTAAAGGAATAATAATTTTCCCATTCCACGCCGTTGGTTTTGCGTTGTTCCAGCACCCAGCCAAGGGCCTTATCCCGGTGCAGGCGGTAGCCTTCGCCATCGCGGATTTGCTCTACGCCTTCGGTCAGCTCCAACGGCCATCGCGGCTGGCGCATGCCGATGCCGACATCGGTAATATACTGCTTATTGCCGATGGGCACGCGCAGCACCAGGTGACGGCGCTTGGGGATGCTGTCCTCCCGATAGAGCATGCGGGCAAAATGATCGTGCACCTCAAACCCCAGCTGGCCAAGCAGCCACCCATACAGGCGGTTAAGCTCAAAACAAAAGCCGCCGCGCCGGCGAAGGACGATTTTATCGTATAGATCCGGGATTTCCAGGGAAAGCGGCGTGCCATCCATAATATCCATATTTTCGTATGGTACGGTATGCAAATGGGCATATTGCAGGTTATTTAACACCTCAATGGTGGGCTCGAGCGGGCCTGTATAGCCGATGCGCCTCAGGTAGGCATCAACGGATAGCGGCATGGTTATTCCTCCATTTCCCCAAGATAGGTAAAGCGGGGGGCGGTTTTTCCATCGCGCTGGACGGTTTCCAGCCACATGGAAGCCGGGCGCACCCATAGCCCGCCATCGCCATACAGCGCCTGGTAGACCACAAGCTCCTCCAGCGTTTCGCTGTGGCGCGCGATGCCGATAACGCGGTATTTCCCGCCCTTGAAATGCTGCCAGATGCCGGGAACAATATCCATTTGGCCATCCCCCCGTGAGTTTTTGCCAGCATACCATATTCGCCGGTGCGCCGGCAAGGCGGCTTTGTGGTACAATGCCTGTATATGGAGGGATTGCCATGAAAATTATGCTTAAACCCGGGGAACACGTGCGCATCGCGGCGGGGCACCCGTGGGTATATGATAATGAAATTGCAGGGGAAAAGGGAACGGCGCAGGATGGCATTGCCGATGTCTATTCCTCCGGCGGGCATTTTATCGGGCGGGGGTTTTATAACCCGGCCTCCCGCATCCGGGTGCGCGTGGCCACCTGGAAGGAGGAGGAACTGGATCAAGCCTTTTTTGCCCGCGCCATCGCCCGGGCGGATGACAGGCGCAAAAGCCAGGGCTATGACGGCAGCTATCGCGCCATCTATGCCGAATCGGACGACCTGCCCGGGTTGATCGTGGATAAGTTTGGCGATTACCTGTGTGTGCAGATGCTGTCTTTGGGCATGGCCCAGCGCGAGAAAATGCTGGTGGATCTTTTGTGCCAGCGCTTTGCGCCCAAGGGTATTCTGGCCCGCAACGATGTGCCTGTGCGCCAGAAGGAGGGCCTGGCGCAGGAGGTGCGCCTGCTGTATGGCCAGGTGCCCCAGCAGGTGGAAATCCAGGAGGGCGACATGCGCATGCTGGCCCAGCCTTATCAAGGGCAGAAAACCGGGTATTTTCTGGACCAGCGCGATAACCACGCCGCGGCCGCACGCCATGCCCGGGGCCGGGTGCTGGATGCCTTTAGCTATATGGGCGGGTTTGCCATTGCCTGCGCGCTGGCGGGTGCCGATGAGGTGACGGCGGTGGATATTTCCCCCCAGGCGGTGGAGGCCATCCGCCAAAATGCCGCGCTCAATGGCGTGCATCACATCAAAACCCAGGCGGCCAACTGCTTTGATTTGCTCAGCTCCATGGATAAAACGGGGATTTCCTTT
>JAQXFY010000199.1 GCA_029006015.1 bacterium | reverse complement strand
CAGCATGGACAGCTGCACGCGGATCTGGTGCTGCTGCTCGGGCGGGAAAACATCGATAATGCGGTCGATGGTATTGGCGGCGCCAACGGTGTGCAGCGTGGAAATGACCAAGTGCCCGGTTTCGGCGGCCGTCATAGCGGTTTTAATGGTTTCATAATCCCGCATTTCGCCCACCAGGATGACATCGGGCGCCTGGCGCAGGCTGGCGCGCAATGCGGTGACATAATTTTGCGTATCGATGGCGATCTCTCGCTGGGAGACCACGCTTTTTTTATTGCGGTGCAGGTATTCGATGGGATCTTCCAGGGTGATAATATGGCCGTTTCGGGTGGCGTTGATGGCATCGATGATGCAGGCCAGCGTTGTCGATTTGCCGCTGCCCGCCGGGCCGGTAACCAGCACAAGCCCTTTTTGCTTTTTGGCCATGGCCATAACGGCCTCCGGTATGCCGATGGTGTGGTAATCCGGTATGCCAAAGGAAACCACCCGGATAACCGCCGCCATGGAGCCGCGCTGGCGGTAGGCGCTGACGCGAAACCGCGATATTCCCGGCAGGGCAAAGGAAAAATCATCATCCCCGGTTGTTTCAAAGCGGCCGATATCCCGCCCCGCCAGGCGATAGGCTTCCATAACAAAGCGGCGGGAATCCTCCGGCAGCACGCGGCCTTCCTCCGCCTGGGTGATAAGGCCGCCCGTTTTATACGAAGGCGCAAGGCCCGGCACGATAAATACATCGGATGCACCGGCATCGACCGCGCGGTGTAAAAGTTGTTCCAGCGTTAACACGGCTTTCCCTCCCGCCAAGCTTAGGATGGCTGCGCCTGCCCGTCCCAAACGGACAGGGAATCCTGTGGGTTCCATTGCCCTGTGGGGGCCACCTGCCAGCAAACGATGCGCACGTGCCCCCCGGCCGCCGCCAGCGTCACCTGCAGCTGCTGGGTTTCATCGATCAGCTGGGTGTAGGACAGGTAGAGCCCCTGCTCCCCTTCCAGCACGGCCGCCCCCGCCCGGGCCAGTTCATCGCGGCCCGCCCCCGCCTCGACAAGCGCCTGCAGGCGGCAGAGGGTATCGGTTGCGGCCAGATCGGCCGCCGCATAAGCGCGCGCGGCCTGGGCGGTGCGTTGGGCCATCTTTTTTTCGGCATTTGCGCTCATCAGGCTAAGGCAGGAAAAAATCGTCAGGCACAGCACGGCGAATACCATCACCAGCGTCGCCCCGCCAATGTTGACGCCCATGGAGCGCCGGTACTGGTTATTTAAGGTTGCCATGCCCGCACCTCCAGTGAAAACAGGGTGTCTGCGCCCTGGGTGGCCGCAACGGTTGCCCGCCCGTCCGCCCCGGGCTGTACGGTTACGGTAAAAACCGCTTCCCCGCGGCCGGTGGGCTGCCAGTTGGCATCATAATACTGCACGGCGCTGCCGCCCTCCGCCTCGCCCCCAACCACCTGCGCGGTCTCATCGATATCGCCCCCGCAGGCTTGATAGGCATCCGCCGCCGAGCGGACGGCAACAACCGCCCAGCTCAGCTTGCGGCTGTCCTCCGTCATGCTGGCGGACAGGGCAAAGGCCTTCATGCAGATGGCGGCACACAGCGAAAAGAAAAACAAGGTGATGACCAGTTCCATCAAAAACAGCGCGTTGTGGGAAGCTTTTGCCTGCCGCATCACGAATGCCCCTCCCCGCTTTTGATATAAATGAACTGATGAAACGTGCGCCCGTTTGTTCCCGTGCAGCGCAGCGACAGCAAATTCTCCTGCGCCATGGCAACCTCCAGCTTGGCGGCCGGCATGATGGCCTGGCCATCCTGCGGCAAAAAGGACAGCCCTTCCTGGCAATACAGCTCCATCAACTGGCCTTCATACACATACAGATAGGTGATATAGACCGTATCATCCATGCCGCGCTCGCGAATGAGCAGCGCGGGCACGCCCTCCAGCGCTCCTACCCCGATGCTGCCCGCCGTATCCGCATGGCGCACGCGGGCATTCAGGTACGACAGGCATGTGCGTTCTTCAAAGCGCTGTGTTACCGCGCTGTCGGTTTTTTGATACACCCGGGAGCCCGAGATCAGCACCAGCAGCACGGACAGCGAAAACGCGCAAAACAGCAGCAGCGCAAAGACGATATCCAGCGAGTGGACGGAAGCATGCTTTTTCATGGTGCATCCACCCTTTCCACAACGGTGATGCCCGGCATCAGGTTGGAGGCGTAAACCTCGTAAAAAACGGCGTAGCGTTTTTCATCATAATGCAGCCCATAATGCGCCTTGATATATTCCAGCGATTCGGGATATTGCCCTTCCAGGCTGTAGCAGGTAATCACCGCGCGCCTGATGCTGGTTTCCAGCGCCAGCTTGCCCTGCCGGCGGCTGCCCTGCTGCGCCTGTGCGATGCCCCCGATAAACAGCGCCAGCACCACGGCAAACACCGCCAGCGCCAACAGGTTATCGCGCATAAACCGGCCCAACCAGCCCTGTTTTTTGTTCATGCTGCGCCTCACATCATAGAGGACATGATGCCCATCAGCGGCAGCATGACCGATAGCAGGATAAGCCCGACCACCACCGCCAGCACGATGACCATCGCCGGCTCAATGCGGGACAGCGCGCGGTCAATGCCCTCCTCCATCTCCTGCGTGCTGCGGCGGGCAATATCGGCCATAACGGCATCGCCCGAGCCGGCCTTGAACCCGATGGACAGCATGCGCGCATACACCGGCGAAAAAATGCCGGCTTTTTCGATGGCCTGCGCCAGGGAAGCCCCGCCCGCCATCTCGCTTTTGCACAGGGCGATCTTTTTATGGATGGCGCTGCCGCGGGTAAGGCCGGCGGCCATATCCAGCGCCCGGTCGCTGTCCAGCCCGGCATACAACGTCATCGACAGGGTGGAGGCAAAGCGGCTGCGCGCAATGCGCTGGCCCAGGCGTGTGGAGGCAAAGGCATCCGATACCGCCCGGCGCACCCGGGGCACAAACCCAAGCGCGATAAGCAGCGCCGCCACCCCCGCCAGTATGGACAGGATGGCCACGCCGTGCCCCCGCAAAAAATTACCCAGATTAAGCAGCACCGTGGCCATGGGCGACATCGTTGCCCCCATCTGGCTAAACACATCGTTAAAAATGGGCAGCACCCGCGTTAGGATAAGCACCACCACAACGGCCATCATCACCAACAGCACCGCCGGGTACATGACGGCGTTTTTAACCGCCTTTGCGATCTGCTCCTGCTGCTCATAATGTTGGGACAGGCCCTTTAAAACCACATCCAGATTGCCGGTTTCCTCCCCCAGGGCCACCATGGAAACGGCGTATTCCGGGAATCGGCCCGCCTGGCGCATGGCGCCGGACAGGGGCTGCCCCTCCTCCAGCTGCCGGTGCATGGCCTCCAGCATGCCGGCAAGGCCGCTGTCGCCCCCGCCCTGGGCAAGGATGCCAACGCCCTCCCCTGCGGGGATGCCGGCATCGATAAGCAGGCCCAGCTCCATAAAAAAGTAACCCAGATACGAGGCGCCAAGTTTGTTTTTCACGGGTACCCCTCCCCCTTAGTATACATAGGATTGTGAGTAGTTGGATGGATTGTTGATGTATTCCATGATGCTGTCGCTCTGCCCCCCGGCGGAGGCAAACGTGGGATCCATCAATTTCCAGTTTTTTCCATCGAAAAAGATAACCTTGCAGATCCATCCCGTCGAGGCGGTATATACCCGTATCCAGGCATGGTATGCCCCGGTGGAGGTATAGCCGAACACGCATTGGGTGGGAATGCCCTGGCTGCGCAGCATAGCGGTGACCAGGGCCGCGTAATCATAGCAAATCCCGGTCCGGGCAGCCAGAATGCTGTCCAGGTTGGGGATATACCCGCTTTGCACGGTGGCGGCTTTGTTGTAATCGTAGGTGATATTTTCCACCGCAAAGCGGTAGATGGCCTCGATCTTGGCCAAATCGCCCGATTTACCGCTGGCCAGGCTGGCCGCCTTGGCCACGCAGGCACTGGAGGGCGAATAATTTATATTTTTGTTGGATGTCAAAAACGGCGCAAAGGGGCTGTACAGCGAAACGCTGATATTGGTGGAAAAAGCCATGGCGTATTTGGAGCCGGAGGTATTTTCAAACACCTGCACGGTATAGCTGCCACTGCCCTCCGTCACCGTCAGCTTTTCCCAGTTGCCTGCGTTGTTGCAATCATAGGTGTAAACGGGGCCGCCGCTTTTTTGGATGCGCACCTTGATGCGCACATTTTTGCCGCCGGTATAGCGCACGCGCACGATGCCGCCCGACAGGCTGCCGATATCCACCTGCGCCTTTTCGTTGGATAGAATCTCCTCCGACGAAGGCGGGGGGGTGACCACCGGCTTGGGGGTGGGCGTTGGCGTAACAACGGGTTTGGGCGTTGGGGTAGGCGCCACTGCGGGCGGGGTGCCGGCATGAACCGGTTTAGGGGTATTGACCACCACGGGGGGTGCGCTGGTCTGAACAGGCCTGGGCGTGCTTGGTGGCGTGCCTGTTGGCCTTGGGGTGTGCGTCACCTGCGGGGTGGGGCTGGCCGGCGTGGGGCTTTGCCCTGCCACAGGCGTAGGCGAGGGGGCAGGCGATGGCGCGGCCGTTGCCTGGGGCGAGGGCCCCGGCACAAGGCCGGGCGTAGCCGTTGCCTGCGGGGTGGGGGTAAGGGGCTGGGTGGGCGCGGGGGAATGCCCGGGTGTGGGCTGCCCCATAGGGGTAGCGCCCGGCAGCGGGGTTTGGGCGGGCCTTCCGCATGCGGCCAGCATGGCCACCGCAACAAGCGATGCCAGCACGCGCGCCGCCCTGCTTTTCATACCGCTCCCCCCATCATCCAACATAAAAATGCCATAATCGCATTGTAGCATACTTGCAGCAGCCTGAAAACCAAACCTTTGGGCTATTTTGAAAGAACCCCCCCGCATCTTGCTGCTACATCCGCCATCACCTGCAGATGCCTTGTGGCCATGATCAAAACCCGCCGTCCCCAGCCCAGGCGGTATGGGCCGGCTGCATGCCGGAACACCAAAAAGCCCTGCGGCCCCTGCGCCAGCGCAAAACGCCGCCAGGCCAATCGGGCCCTATCGGGCATCATCCATATCTATTTTTGTATGGTAAGCGCAGCCGGAAAGGGCATAAAAGGGGCGGCAGATGGTGCCCCGGCAAAAGCCGCCCGCCGCAGCGCTGCCGGCCGATTGGATGACGGCTTTGGCAAACCGGGGTATAAACAGCAGGGATGGGGTTTTCCCCATCCCAACGGTTTGATTGGCCTGCCGGCGGTCACCCCCGCCGCTTTTATCAATATATAGGCATTTTGCGCTAGCCTTGGCCGCGCGGCCGGGCCAGCAGGGGTTTATCCTGCCCCGCCAAGGCTTTATTGGGGAAGGGAATGTATTTTTTCCTGGCCGCCTCAAACAGCACCAGCGGGGCTTCTTTTTCCTCCGTCTCCATGACAAGCGCCTCCGCCTCCTGCTGCAGGGCCATCAGATGCTCGATGGCCTGGGTGTTTTCGCAGCGCATCAGCATGCCAACGGCTTCATTGATGCCCACAAACAACATGCTGTACAAGGTTTCATAATCGATCATAAAATGCCTCCTCCACCGCAAATACACATGCATGATATATATTATCGAGGCCGCGGAGAAATATGCAGGGGCCGGAACAAGGGCAAATGGGCGTCGGCCATTTGGCGCCGGCTTCCACCGCATGGAAAGCAAGGGCATTATAACATAAATGCATCCGAAAAAAGTTACAAGCCGGGTAAAACCGCCGCAGGTTTTGCCACCCATCGCCTAAAAGCAGACAGGTTCCGGGCGGCAGCGCGCGAAACAAGGCCTTTTTTGGCGGATCCTGCACCATAAAAAAGCAGCCCGGCAAGCGGAGCGGGCGGCATCTATGCTACAATAAGGGCAAAGGAGGCAGTTTTATGGAGTATACACAGCTGATCAATACCCGCTATTCGGTGCGTTCCTTTGCGCCGCAGCCCATCGAAGCGGAAAAGTTACAACAAATATTGGAAGCCGGCCGCCTGGCGCCAACGGCCCGGAATTTGCAGCCCCAGCGCATTTATGTGCTCCAAAGCCAGCAATCCATTGAAAAAATCCGCGATATTACGCGCTGCGCCTTCAACGCCCCGGTGGTGCTGCTGGTGTGCGGGGATTTAAATTCCTCCTGGATCAGCCCGTTTACGTCCGCACATTCCACGGTGATGGATGCTTCCATCGTGTGCACCTTTATGATGATGCGCGCGCAGGATCTGGGCCTGGGCAGCACCTGGGTGTGCCTGTTTGACCCCAACAAAGTAAAGGAAGCCTTCGATTTGCCGGAAGGCATCGAGCCCTGCTGCCTGTTGACGCTGGGCTATCCGGCTGCGGATGCAACCCCCGGCCCCAACCATGCGCTGCGCAAGCCGCTGGAGGAAACCGTAACCTACCTGTAAAACAGCAATTAATGTGCATTGCCACGGGGGCGGCCAGGATGG
>JAQXFY010000198.1 GCA_029006015.1 bacterium | reverse complement strand
GTCCGCCGATCCCAAGCGCCAGCTCATCGGTGATGACGAGCATGGCTGGGCCGATGATTCCGTGTTCAACTTCGAGGGCGGCTGCTATGCCAAGTGCATCAACCTGTCCGCCGAGAAGGAGCCCGATATCTACAACGCCATCAAATTCGGCGCCCTGGTGGAAAACGTCGTTATGGATGATGACACCCGCGAGTTCGATTTTGATGATGCCTCCCTGGCGGAAAACTCCCGCGTGGGCTATCCCGTGGAGTTTATCAACAACGCCAAGCTGGACGGCGTGGGCGCCACCCCCAAGACGGTCATTTTCCTGACGGCCGATGCTTACGGCGTGCTGCCCCCCATCTCCAAGCTGGATAAGAACCAGGCCATGTACTACTTTGTGTCCGGCTTCACCTCCAAGCTGGCTGGCACGGAGATCGGCATCACCTCGCCCGTGCCCACCTTCTCCACCTGCTTTGGCGAACCCTTTATGCCTCTGGATCCCTCCATCTATGCCCAGATGCTGGCCGAGAAGATCGAAAAATCCGGCGCCAATGTCTACCTGGTAAACACCGGCTGGAACGGCACCGGCAAGCGCACCAAGCTGGCTTACACCCGCGCCATGGTTTCCGCCGCCATCAATGGCGATCTGGAAAAGGGCGAGTTTGTCACCGATCCCTACTTCGGGGTTGCGGTGCCCACCGCCTGCGAGGGCGTGCCCACCGATCTGCTCATCCCGGCCAACACCTGGGAGGACAAGGCGGCTTACGAGGAAAAGGCCAAGGAACTGGCCAAGAAATTTGTGGAAAACTTCAAAAAGTACACCCACATGTCCGAGGAAGTCGTCGCCGCGGGCCCCAAGGCGTAATTGCTTCTTACATAAAAAACGGCCGGGAATCATCCCGGCCGTTTTTGTGTTTGTATATCAAATGTGCGGGCAAAACCGTGCCGCCTGGAAAGAAAGCCGGCTTGCCTTGCCGGTTGGATCAGGGCTGATGGCTTTCAATCCCTTTGGCCCAGCGCCAGATGTCCCGCTCGATGCACACGTTCAGGCCCCGGCCGCCGGCGGGCTCCAGGTTGTATTTTGTGTATAATTGGCCAAACAGTTCCTTGACCCGGCGGAAAAAGTCCACCTCTGGTGCGCGCATGCTGCCCATGACGGGTCGGCCCATCGGCATCCAGACGGAGACGGAGGGCAAAATGCCGCGCTCGGCCAGCCAGGTTGCACCTTCCTTGAGCGTTTCAAAGGGCTCCAGGCCGATAATCAGGTTGGAAAAGGCTTTGCCCGGGCCGTGTTTTTCGGCAATGGCCTGCAGAACGGACAGGTGGCGCGCCCGCGTGGTAAATTGCATTTTACCCGGCGTGATGACGGATGCGCGCTGCTCGTCCCAAACCTCCAGGCTGCAGGCGATGCGGGTGGCGCCCAGCGAAAAATAGGTGTCGATCAGCGCCGGATCCTCGGGCGGGGTGATGTATAAAAGCAGCTCCCCCGGCATGCGGCCGGTGCGCTGTTTGATGGCCTCCAGATAAGCGATCAAATGCCCGGCCTCGGCCTTGCCCGAAAAGGTGGAGCCCCCGGTTAATTGCGCGCTGTTTACGCCGTCATGCGCCAGAGCATACGCGATGATATCGGCAACATCCCCGGGCCGGACGGCGTCGGGGCAGGGCTTGCCCTTGGCGGCCAGGGCCTCAAACTCCGCGCCGGAAAAACAAAATTGGCAGGGCTTGCCGGCAGCGGCATATTGGCACGGCCACAGGCATTGAAAGGCTACCCAGTCCGCCCCCTGCAGCACGGCGTTGCCGATAAACGGCAGGCCGGCGGCGGTTTTTTGCTTATAAAAATCCGATTTGGGCAAAAAGGAAACGGGGCATACCGCCTGGCGGTTGCAAAACAGGGTGGGCGTGCCTTGCTCGAGCGAAATCGAAAACGGCGTGCCCAGCTGCCCGGCATATTTGAGCAGCTTGATATTATCCCACGAAAGCGAACCGGCCAGGTATTCCAGGTGAAAGCCGACATCCGTCAGCTGGGATATCGTGCCGTCGGGTAGCACCATGCAGTTGCACGTCAGCGGGCTGATGTTCAGCCGGTACTCCCGGCCCATTTGCCGGTAAACGGCGCGGTCTACGCGCACCCCCGGCTGACCAGCAGGCATTTTAGCTCCACCGCGTCCAAATCCATGCCCTCTACTCGGTAATGCTCCATCCCAGATCCCCCTTTATGATGCAGGCGGTGCCGTTTGCCCTAGGGTTGCCCGGTTAAACGGCCCTGGTCGCCGATCAGCGCCTGCAGGCGTGCCTGCGCCAGCGCATGGCTGTTCCCATGGGCGGCCAGGTATACCTTGCACTTGGGCTCGGTGCCGGAAGGCCGGATGCAGGCCCAGCAGCCATCCTCCAATTCAAAATACAGCACATCGCTTTGGGGCAAATCCAGCGCGCTGCGCGCCCCGCCGGCATCGGTACGCAGGCCGGACTGATAATCGCGCACCGCCAGCACCGCCAGGTTGCCCAGGCACTTGGGCGGATGGGCACGAAGGGCACCCATCATGCGCGCCATACGCCCGGTATCGGCTTCATTAAAGGCGATGGACAGCGTTTTTTCATAAAAATACCCGTGCCGGGCATACAGGCCCTCCAGTGCATCCAGCAGCGTGCGGCCATGGGCGGCATGGTGTGCGGCGCAGGCAATGGCCAGGCGCGCAGCGATAACGCCATCCTTATCCCGGGCGTGGGTGCCGGCCAGGAAGCCGCAGCTTTCTTCGTAGCCAAAGATAAACCGGTGTTCCCCGTTTTGCTCCCATTGGCCCATCAGTTCGCCGATAAATTTAAAGCCGGTCAGCACATCAAATACGGTGCAGCCCGCATCCTCGGCAATTTTTCTGGCCAACGTGGTGGTGACAATGGTTTTAACCACGGCCGGGTTGGGCGGCAGGCGCCCGTTTTGTTTAAGCTGGCCGATCAGGTAATCCAAAAGCAAGGCGCCAAGCTGGTTGCCCGTTAAAGCGTGGTAGGCCCTGTCTTTGCCCAGCACCATAACCGCCACACGGTCGCAATCCGGATCGGTACCGACAATAAGCGCGGCATTTAGCGCTTTGGCATCCTCAAGGGCCAGGGTAAAGGCGCGCTCATCCTCCGGATTGGGGGAGGGGGTGGTGGAAAAATCGGCATCCTCCACCGCCTGGGCGGCCACCATGTGCAGGTGGGTAAAGGCGGCGTCCCGCATCGTGCGGCAGACGGGATCGCGCCCGGTGCCGTGCAGCGGGGTATACACCACATCGATGTTGCCGCCCTCCAGCTGCGGGCAGGGCGGGCAGGCAGCCTGTATGGCGGCAAAATAGGCGTCTATCACCGGCACGGGCATATCGGCAAGCAGGCCGCATTGGCGCGCCTCGTCCGCCGGCATGCGCTTTTCATCGCCAAAGGACAGCGCACGCATGCGGCGGGCAACCTCCTCCGCCTGGCCGGGCGGAAGCTGGCAGCCGTCCTGCCAGTATACTTTATAGCCGTTATAATTTCCCGGGTTATGGCTGGCGGTAATCATGATGCCTGCCTGCGCGCCGGTTTCCCGCACGGCAAAGGATAACATGGGAACCGGCGATGGCTGCGTAAAAAGATAAACGCGGATGCCGCTTGCGCACAGTACCTCGGCACAGCTGAGCGCAAATGTGCGGGACATGTGCCGCGTATCGTAGGAAATGGCCACCCCGCGGTCTGCCCCCCCGGGTTGGGCCAGGATAACGCCGGCCAGCGCCTGCGTGGCCCGGCGCACGGTGTGCACATTCATGCGGGCGGTGCCCGGCCCGATAATGCCGCGAAGCCCGGCCGTGCCAAAGGAAAGCTGGCCGCCAAAGGCAAGGGCAATGGCATCCTCATCCATGGCCTCCAGCGCGGGGCGGAGCTCGGGCTCCAGCCAGGAAGAAGCCAGCCAGCGACGCGCCTCGCTGCGGGCGTGTAAAGTATCCATATAGGTCCCTCCAACAAATTTATTCTATCGTGTTTTAGCCTGCCGCGCAATACGTTTTCCATACGCCGGCGGGGCGCTCAAGGCGGCCGGGCAAGGCGGTGGCTACCGGCCTGGCGCACAGCAAAAGGGCAATGGCGCGCAGGCCCGCAAGGGTGTTTTACCGCCTGCGGCAGGCCGGTATCCGCCCGCGCATGGGGTGCGGCCAGCGCCCGGGCAGCCCCGGCGCCAAGCGCTAAAACGGGTGAGGGGCGGGCCGCGGCTTTGGGGAAAGGCCAAACTTTATCCGGCCCGGGGCATTGGCAGGGCAAGATATGCTATAATGAGGCGTATGTATCCTGCTTGTATGATAACGGAGGTATGGCATGGCCGATATGCCCACGACAAAGCGCAAAAACGTCAGGCTAGTGCTGACGCTTGTTGTTTTATTTTTGGCATCCTTTACCCTGTCCGCCATGCAGCGCGGCGCCGGGTCCAACGCGCCCACTTCGCCGGATGATGTTGGCACCCGCTACCTTAAGGCGTGGCAGGCCGGCGATTATGAGCGCATGTACCGCTACCTGTCCACGGCCGCCCAGCAGGCCTACACGCAGGAGAAATTTGCCGTTATCCACGAAAATTATTATCAGGCCATGAAGCTTCAGGATATGTCCCTGGTGGCTACCCAGTCGGTTTACAGCCAGGAGCTAGCCTGTTGGGTGCAGGGCTATAACATGGCCTTTACCCTGATGGGCGCGGGCGATATGTCCATTGAAAACCAGGCCATGAAGCTGGTGAATGAAGGCGAAAAGGAGGAAGATTGGCGCGTTGATTTTGCGCTGGATATGATCCTGCCCCGCCTGTCGCAGGGGGATTATGTGCGCCTGGTGTCCATTTCGCCTATGCGGGGGGAGATTTTTTCCCAGGATGGTATTGTGCTGGCCAGAAACGAAAAGGCGCAATCGGTTTATGCGGTGCCGGAAAAAATACAGGATGTAGCGGGCTTTTGCCTGCAGCTGGGCAGCCTGATCGGCATGACGGAGGAAAGCGTGCGCACCAAGGTGGAAAGCAAGGAGGCCGCACGCGATGGCTATATCGTGCTGCGCGCCTATCCGGCAGGCACCCTGCCCGATGAGGTCAAGGATGCAATTAACGCCATCGATGGCGCCGGCGTCGATTCCCGGGTATATACCACCGTGCGCAGCTATCCAAACGGCTCGCTTTTAAGCCATACGCTGGGTTATGTCGGCAGCATATCGGAAGACCAGCTGCCCCAATACCAGCAGTTGGGCTATACATCGGATGACAAGGTGGGCAAAATGGGGTTGGAATACTCCTTTGAATCCACCATGCGCGGCAGCATCGGCTGGCGGCTGGAACGCCTCAACAGCGAGGATGAAGTTCAGGAGGATTACCTGAATATCCCGGTACAAAAGGGCAACGACCTGTGGCTGACCATCGATACGCAGCTGCAAAAGCGCGCGGAGGAGCTGCTTAAAACCAAGCTGGATGAAAGCCAGCGCGGCGTTATTATCGTATTGGAGCCGACAACCGGCAAGGTCAACGCCATGGCCAGCTACCCGGATTATGATCCCAACATTTTTTCCTGGCCCATCAACCAGGAAACGTGGGGCCGGCTTAATAACGATCCCGACAAGCCGCTTTTCAGCCGCGCCACCAACGGCTTGTACCCGCCGGGTTCCTCCTTTAAGCCCTTTGTAGCGGCATGGGCGCTGGAAAGCGGGCAGATCACCGCCGATACCGCCTTTACCGGCGAGGTGGTGGACAGCAAATGGACGCCCGATATGGATAACTGGGTTTACCCGCCCATCACCAGGCTTTTGTATGTGCCAAGCCCGGTTAACCTGGAAAATGCCATCATTTATTCCGATAATATCTATTTTGCCTGGCTGGCGCTGGGCATGGGGGCGGAACGCTTTGTTGAAAACGTGCAGGCCCTGGGCATTGGGGAGGCCTTCGATGCCGATGTATCGGTAACCAAGGGGCGCATTTCCAACCTGCTGCCCATTGTCAATTTGCGCCAGTTGGCCGATAGCGGCTATGGCCAGGGCGAGCTGGTGGTTACCCCCCTGCAGATGGCGGCTACCTTCAGCGCCTTTGCCAATGGCGGCAACATCATGAAACCCCAGCTGGTGGAAAAAATC
The DNA here is from genome assembly GCA_029006015.1 of bacterium. Taxonomy (GTDB): domain Bacteria; phylum Bacillota; class Clostridia; order Christensenellales; family SUG1161; genus SUG1161. Next base: position 8,497 of record JAQXFY010000198.1, on the reverse strand, counting down.
GGCCATCAGGAGGGGCTGTCCTATGTGTATGACCAGGTGTTTGAGCCCGTTGTATGGCGGGAAAACGTTATTTCCAAGGCCGCTATTGATATTATCCAGCCCGATATGCACAAGGTGTGTACGCAGGGCACGGCCTGGTCCATCGGCATGAGCAATATTTCCGGCAAAACCGGCACGGCGGAATTGGATAACGATAAATCCCGCATCATCGCCTGGTTCTGCGGCTATATCGATGATGGCAGCATGGACCGGTTGGTGCTGGTCATGATCGAGGCCAAGACCAAGGGCGGCGGCATCCGCTATGAGCTGGCGCGGGAAATGTTTAAGCCCTGAGGGGATATACAGGCAAGCAAAAGGGCCATGCATGTGCATGGCCCTTTTATGTTTGCCGGCGGGCAACAGCCAACGGCGGGTTAAATCAGGTTGGCCAGGTAAAGCCACAGCGGCACCGAAACGGCGGCCAGCAGCGAGCTTAGCGCCACGATGCGGGAGGCCAGCGGCTTGTTGCCCTCCCACCGCTCGGCAAACATGGCCAGGAAGGCGGCGGCAGGCATGGCCGATTCCAGCAGCAGCACCTTCATGGGAAGGCCGTGGTAGCCGATCAGCATAAACAGCCCCATAACCAGCGCCGGGCACAGCAGCTGCCGAAGCAGTACGGCTACATATAAATCCCATCCCTTGAAAAGCTCCTTAACAGGGGTGGCGCCCAGGCGCGCGCCGATAACCAGCATGGACAGCGGCGTGGTCAAAGACCCCAGCGAGCGAATGGGGGACAGCAGCCAATCCGGCAGGGAAATGCCGCAAAGGAACAGCGTGGCGCCCACCGCCACGGCAACCAGCGTGGGGTTGACAAGGCCCTTCAGCGTGTTTTTGATGCCCGACTGGCTGCGGTCAAACATTTTGCGCCCGGCCGTCCAGCTGAAAATATGGAACATGACCACATACATGGTGGCGTATAAAAGCGCCAGCTCCTGGTTATCGGGAAAAGCGGCCTGCACCACGGGAAAACCGATAAAGCCGGCGTTTGAAAACACCGCGCCAAACCATACCGGCATGCGCCTGTCGCGCGGCAATTTAAAGGTAAACAGCCACCCCAGCCCCAGCATGACCACATGCGCCGCCGCAGCCAAAAGCAGCGCCAGCCCCAGCTCGCGCATCAGCTCGCCGGAGGCACTGATCTGGAAGGCGTTTATGACCATCGCAGGCAGGGCAACATTGAGCACCAGGTTGTTGAGCCCCTGCATCAGTTTATCGTCCATCTGGCGAATGCGGCGAAGAAGCGCCCCACACGCCAGAAGAAATGTCAGCGCCAATACCTGTACCGCAACCGGCGACACTGCGCCATCCCCTCTCCAAGAAAAAATCCGTTTCCTTTATACCGCATGGGCGCCCTAATTGCAAGCGCTCTCCCTTGCGGGGGCAGGGGGGCTGTGCTACAATACAAAGGAAAATAAGGCCTGAAATAGGCTCGATGAAAAGAAGGAGGGCTCGTTTATGGGACGGGTCGTATGCTTTGGTGAAATCATGTTGCGCTTGTCGCCCCCGGGGTATCAGCGCCTTAGCCAGTGCGTATCGCTGGATATGACATTTGGCGGCGCGGAGGGTAACGTATCGGTTTCGCTGGCCAACTATGGGCAGGATGTTTCCTTTGTTACCCGCTTGCCGCAAAACCCGGTGGCCGATGCCTGCATCGCCCAGCTGCGCGGCTTTGGGGTGGACACCACCCGCATCGTGCGCGGGGGCGACCGCATGGGCGCTTACTTTGTTGAAAAAGGCGCTTCCATGCGCCCCAGCAAAGTGGTGTACGATCGCAAGTATTCCGCTATCGCCGCGGCCAAGGTGGGCGATATCGATTGGGACAGCGTGCTGGACGGCGCGGATTGGTTCCATTGGACGGGTATTACCCCGGCGCTTTCCGATTCCCTGGCCGAGCTTACGCTGGAAGGCGTTAAGGCTGCCAAGCAAAAGGGCATCACCGTCAGCTGCGATCTTAACTACCGCAAAAATTTGTGGAGCCGCGAAAAGGCCAAGCAGGTTATGACCGAGCTGGTCAAGTATGTCGATGTCATCATCGCCAATGAAGAGGATTCCCAGGATGTGTTCGGCATCGGGGCCGAGGGCACCGATATCGAGGGCGGCGTCATTTCCGAGGCCGGCTACCGCAACCTGGCCGCGCGCCTGGCCGATACCTTTGGCGCCAAGAAGGTGGCCTTTACGCTGCGCGAAAGCTTTTCTGCCAATGATAACGGCTGGTCCGGCCTGCTGTATGATGCGGCCATGGGCAAGGCCGTGCGCTCGCGCAAGTACAACATCCATATTGTCGACCGCGTGGGCGGCGGCGATTCCTTTGGCGCCGGCCTGATCTACGCCCTGCGCGAAGGCTATGCCGATGAGGATGCCATTAACTTTGCTGCTGCGGCTTCGGCCCTTAAGCACACCATCGAGGGCGATGTCAACCGTGTCAGCGTGGCGGAAGTCAAGGCGCTGATGGGCGGCAGCGTATCCGGCCGCGTGCAGCGCTAAGGGGAAGATCATGCAAAACGGCATTTCCGCTTCCATGATGTGCTGTGATTTCGGCCAGATGGCGCGCGATATCGCCGCCCTGGAAGAAGCCGGCATTGAATATTTGCATATCGACGTGATGGACGGCCACTTCGTGCCCAATTTAACCATGGGGCCCGATGTGGTCGCCGCCATCCGGCGCTACACCCATTTGCCGCTGGATTTCCATTTTATGACGGATGATCCCATGCACTGGATCGATGTATTTAAACCGCGGGAAGGCGATCTGGTTGCCATCCATGCCGAAAGCACCCCGCATGCTGCGCGCGCGCTGCCCATGATCGCCGCCACCGGGGCGACGCCGGGCATTGCGCTTAACCCGGGCACCCCGCTCAGCGCGCTGGATTACCTGGCCCCGCTTAGCGGCTTTGTGCTTTTGATGACGGTCAACCCCGGCTATGCCGGCCAGCCGCTGGCGCCGGGCAGCCTGGATAAAATCCGCGATACCAAAGCTTACCTTGGTGCCCGCGGCCTGTCCCTGCCCATCGAGGTGGACGGCAACGTATCCTGCGAAAACGCGCGCAAGATGGCGGCCGCCGGGGCGGATTTGTTTGTTGCCGGCACTTCCAGCGTCTTTTCCAAATCCGGCACCATTTTATCGGGGGCCGAGGCGCTGCGAAATGCCATTTCACTTGGGAAAGCGGGCCTTAAAAGCCTGTAAATAACCGCCTATAAAGGAGGAAACGGGGATGCTCAAATACGCTTTTATGACGTTGGCCTGCCCCAATTGGGACTTGCCCACCATCGCCGCGCGCGCCAAGGAATATGGCTATGACGGCGTGGAGCTTCGGTGCATGGGCGATAAGCATATCGATGCCGCCATGACCAAGGACGAGCGCGAGCGCTGCAAAAAGCTGTTTGCCGATGCCGGCGTGGCCATCTGCGGCGTTGCCGGATACAGCCGCTTTAACACCGAGGATGTGGAGGAGCTGCGCAACAACCAGCGCATGCTGATGCAAAACATCGATCTGGCCCGCGATCTGGGCGCGCCGACGGTGCGTTCCTTTATCGGCGATCGGCCCAAGGATATGACGCCCGAGCGCGCCATCGAAATCGCCGCCGAATGGCTGCTTCCCTGCTGCGCGTACGGCGCCATGCAAGGCATCCAGGTGGTGCTGGAAACCCATGATGATTATTGCCTGCCCGCGGTGCTCAAGCAGGTGTTTGACAAGATGGGCCAAACCCCGGCCAAGGTGCTGTGGGATGTACAGAATGCCTATACCGTGGGCGAGCTGGGCGATGGCCTGTGCAGCCAGTTCGGCGCGGACATGATTGCCCACGTTCACATCCGCGATTGCCATTCCAAGCCCGATGGCCAGCACGAGCTGTGCATGACGGGTGAGGGCGATCTGCCGCTGAAAAAAGTCAAGACCCTGCTGGAGGGCATCGGTTATACCGGCTATGTTTCCTTTGAATGGGAAAAAATGTGGCATCCCGAGCTTGAAGAGCCGGAGGAAGCGCTGCCCCAGTTTATCGCGTACATGAAATCGCTGTAAGGGGGCCTTGCCGTGCAGATGAAAACCTGCCTGCATTCCGTGGGCTATTCGGGTACATGGGGCAACCAGGCCTCGCTGTCGCTGGAGGGGTTTATCGATAAGGCGGCCGAACTGGGTGTGGACGCGGTGGAATTGGCGGGCAAGCGCCCCCATGCCTCCCCGCTGGATCTGACGCCCCGGCGCCTGTCGGCTATCCGCCACCGCATTGCCGACCGTGGGCTTACCGTTGCCTGCATCGCCAGTTATCATGATTGGGCAACCTATTTTGACCATATGGACATGGCTTACCAGGAAAAGGAGCTTGTCTATCTAAAAGCCGTTTTGCAGATGGCAAGCGCCCTGGGCGCGCCCATCGTGCGTACCTACACCGGCTTTATGAAAGAGGGCGTGCCCTACCGCAAACAGTGGGATACCGTGGCCGCCGGCCTTCGCCAGGCGTGCGCCATGGCGGCGGATTACGGCATTACCCTGGCGCTCCAGAACCACTCCTGTATCGCCAGCGCGCCCGATGCGCTGCTGGATCTGATAAAGGAAGTGGGGGCGGACAACCTGAAGGTATCGCTGGAGGCCACCTACATCGATGCGCACGGCTTCCCGATGGAGGAAACCGTCAAGCGCTTCAAGGGCCTGGCGGTGCATACGCACCTGCTTGATGTTATCCGCCGGCCGGTTTATGCCTACCGCCCGGAAAATGTCACCTTCGAGGCGGTGGATGAGGATGTAATGGCCGTGCCTTTGGGCCAGGGCATCATCGATTACGAGGGCTTTATCCGCGCCCTTGCCGCTATCGATTATCCCGGCGTGCTGTGCATGGAAATGTGCACCCCGCTGGTGGGCGGCGGCAGCCTGGAAAATTTGGATAACTGCATCCGCCAGTCCAAGGCCTATATCGAAGGCGTGCTGGCCAAGCTATAAGATTGATGCGGCGCCCGGATACCCGGCGCCGCTTTTTATGTACATGTACAATTGAGGGAGGGTTTTATCATGGGTTATGTCAAGGGCGTTCACCACATCGCCATCCGCGTGAAGGATTTTGATCGGACGATGGATTTATATACCCGCGTGCTGGGCATGCAAACCCGGTATACCTGGGGCGAAGGGGATGAGCGTGCGGCCATGCTGGATTGCGGCGATGCCTGCATCGAGCTTTTTGCCGGCAGCCAGGCAGACCGCTTGCCGGAAGGCGCTTTTATCCACCTGGCCCTGCGGGTGGAGGATTGCGATGGCGCCTATCAGGCGGCGTTGGCGGCGGGCTGCACCTCCCGCTCCGAACCCAAGGATGTTGATATCCAAAGCCAGCCGGAGGCTTTGCCCGTGCGCATTGCCTTTGTTTATGGCTATGATGGCGAGGTTATCGAATTTTTCAAATTGCGTTAAGGGGGATTGGCATGCAAACGCCCGAAGTACGTTATCAGATGCTGCGCCCGGCGCAGATCGTGGAGCGCCGCAAGGCATGCCCGATCGCCTATGTGCCGCTGGGCAATTTGGAATGGCACGGCGTGCATAACCCCGTCGGTGCGGATACGCTGCAGGCCGAGGGCCTGGCCATCATGTGCGCCCAGATGGGCGGCGGACTGGCTTTCCCGCCGCTGTATTATGGGGAAAACCGTCTGCAGGCGTTGATGGAATCCAACGAAACCGATCGCGATGGCATCGCCGCGGGTATGGAGCTGCCGCCGGAGAATTTTAAGGCCGAGCGCTCGCTGTTTACCCAAACGGAAATGGCGCTGCATTATCATACGCTGCTGCGCCACATCCTGGCGGAGGTTGAAAGCCTGGGCTTTTTAGTGTGCGTGCTGGTGTGCGGGCATTACCCGCTGGTCGATCATGCCCGCGCCGCCGCGTGCGAGCATAACCAGTGGACGCAGCATGCCAGGCGCGAGTATGGCCGGGAAGGCATGCTGGCCTGGGCGTGCGTGGATTATTTAATGGTGCAGGAAAAATATGCCGTTGCGGGCGATCATGGCGGCGGATGGGAAACCTCCCACGTGATGAGCCTGCATCCGCAAACCGTGGATCTAAGCCTGCTGCCCGAAAAGGGCGTCAAGCTGGTGGGGGCGGGCGGCAAAATGGCCCCGCAGGATGCCACGGCAGAATTTGGCAGGCAGATTTTTGAGGATGCGGCGAAGGTCATTATCCGCGAGGCGGAGCATCGCCTCAACAACCGCGATACCTATTTCCGCCACGGCATGGGCCTGGCCGAGGGGCTTTGGCGCAAGGAACAATAAAACCGTGGCCGATCCGGCAGGCACTAAATAAGCGCATGGCGTTTTGTATGGGCTGCACGCCGGAGGGCCTTTGGCGCAGCGCGTGCTGCGATGGGTTGCAAACAGGAATTGGCGCCGCTTACAAGCGGCGCCCTTTTAATGGGGTGTAAGTATGCTGGGAACGGTTGTCAATGTAGCCGCGGTACTGGTGGGCGGCGGGGTAGGGCTGGTTTTAAAAAAGGGCCTTCCCAAGCGCCTTGCCGATACGCTGATGAAGGGCCTTGGGCTTTGTACGCTTTATATTGGCCTTACCGGCGCCATGAAGGGGCAAAATACGCTCATCATCATCCTGTCCATGGTGGTGGGGGCGCTGATCGGCGAAGGCATCGATTTGGATGATAAGTTAAACCGCCTGGGGGCATGGGTGGAAAAAAAGTGCAGCCGCGGCGGGCAAAGCGGGGCGCAGGTGCCGATATCCCAGGGTTTTGTCACCGCCAGCTTGCTGTTTTGCGTGGGCGCCATGGCCATCGTGGGTTCGCTGCAAAGCGGCCTGACGGGCGATCATCAGATGATTTATACCAAATCCATGCTCGATGGGGTGGCGGCGATGATTTTTGCTTCCTCCCTGGGGCTGGGCGTGCTGCTGTCGGCCGTATCGGTATTGGTTTATCAGGGAAGCATCGTGTTGCTGGCGCAGGCCATCGCCCCCTATCTTGGCGATGCCGTGGTGGCGGAAATGACGTGCGTGGGCTCGCTTATCATCATTGGATTGGCGCTCAATATGCTGGGCATTACCAAGCTTAAGGTTATGAACTATGTGCCGGCCATTTTTTTGCCCATCCTGCTGTGTGTGTGGATGGGGTAATGGGCAAACAGCGCGCAGGTTTTGCCTATTACCCTAAATGGCGCTTTTGATGCCGGAATATCGGGCGAATTGGCTATTATTTGTCATAAATTAAACAATAAGGGGCTTTTGATGGTTGATGTTGTGATGGGGTTTTGATATGATAAAAACAGATTAAAGAAAAGGTGCAGGAAATTTGCCTGGCGCTGTGTTTTCGGATATTAGGTTGGCGCTGGCATCCATTTCGGGGTTGGATACCTATTATTCGATTGTTGGGGAGTAATCAAGCAACGGGGGGCACCTGTCGAAGGGGGAAAAGCACCATGACTAAAAAGGGCAGAAAAACGGTTTGTATATGGCTTGGCATCGTGGCGGCGCTGGGGCTTATTATCGCCGGGGTGGTGGTGCGCGATAACCGCTACCGCTTTGATTGGCTGACGCCCGCCGATGAGGAGCAGCAGGCGGTGCTGGACCAAACGCTTGGGGATGGATTTGCGCTTTTTACCGCGCCCGATCAGCTGCCCCAGGATGTGCAAAGCCTGGCTCCCTATGACGAAGGCTTTTTTGCCGCGCACGATCTGATCATGGTGCCCTTTTTCTATAACAGGATGTCCGAGGGATACAAAATCCGCAAAATCACCCTGGCGGGCACCACGCTTGATATCCGCGTGGATGAATTGTGGGATTGCGGCGCCATAAACGATGTCGGCTGGGGCTGGCAGCGCTATATGCTTATCCAAACGCCCAAGGGAAAGTATGCAAAGGCCCTGTCCGCCGATGTTACGGCCAAAGGCTATGCCTGCCTTTCGCTGCCCTTTATCCGGCTGCCGGAATGATTCTGATATCGGCGGGGTGTGCGGCAGGCGGCTTGCCTGCTGACCTGTTTTAGGGAGGCCATGAGGCGGCAAAAAACATCTGCCAAAGGAAAGGGGAAGCACCATGACCAAAAAAGGCAGGAAAACGGTTTTTGTATGGCTTGGCATCGTGGCGGCGCTGGGGCTTATCATCATCGGGCTGGTGGTGCGCGATAACCGCTACCGCTTTGATTGGCTGACGCCCGCCGATGAGGCGCAGCGGGCGGTGCTGGATCAAACGCTTGGGGATGGGTTTGCGCTTTTTACCGCGCCCGATCAGCTGCCCCGGGATGTGCAAAGCCTGGCTCCCTATGACGAGGGCTTTTTTGCTAAGCACGATCTTCTGATGGTACCCTACAACTATAACTATCTGTCCGATGGATATAAAATCCGCAAGATCAACCTGGCGGGCACCACGCTTGACATCCGCATGGATGAGTTATGGGATTATGGCCCGCGCGATGATCTGTTCGTGGGGGAGCTGCGCTATATGCTCATCCAAACGCCCAAGGGAAAGTATGCAAAGGCCCTGTC
>JAQXFY010000197.1 GCA_029006015.1 bacterium | reverse complement strand
ACCCTCCCTTTGGTAAGCTTATACCGGAAAAATGGAGGAAATAATCCCCAAAACGGCGCAGCAGCTTTTGGCTTTGGCAACATGGACAGGCTGCGCCGTGGTTAAACCGATTATTTTTTATCGGCTTTGGCCGGGAAGATGGCCTTGATGGCGGCCACCAGGCCGATCAAAATGCTGATGATGGAAAAAATGCCAAGCAGGCCATAGCCCATGTATTTAAGCGAATCGATAAAGGCGGCAAAATCGATGGTCATAAAACACCCTCCTTAAGCAAAGAACGACAGAATCAGCCCGCCTGCGATAACCGATGCAATCTGCCCGGCAACATTGGCGCCGGCGGCGTGCATCAGCAGGAAATTCTGCGGATCCTCTTTCAGGCCCATTTTGTGTACGGTGCGTGCGGCCATCGGGAAGGCCGAAATACCGGCTGCGCCGATCATGGGGTTAACTTTGCTTTTGCAGAACAGGTTAAGCAGCTTGCCAAGCAGCACGCCGCCGACGGTATCAAATACAAAGGCCACCAAGCCCAGCGCCATGATAAGCAGCGTTTCGGGGCGCAGGAAAGCTTCCGCCTGCATTTTGGTGGCAATGGAAAGCCCGAGCAGCAGCGTGATGATATTGGCAAATTCTTTTTGCGCGGTTTCGGAAAGCGCGCGCAGCACGCCGCATTCGCGGATAAGGTTGCCAAACATCAAAAAGCCAACCAGCGCCACGGATTTGGGCGCAAACAGGCCGGCAACCACGGTGATGACGATGGGGAACAGGATGCGCACAACCTTGGAAACTTCTCTTTGCACATAGGGCATGCGGATCATGCGTTCCTTTTTGGTGGTGATAAGCCGGATGACGGGGGGCTGAATGATGGGCACAAGCGCCATATAGGAATAGGCTGCCACCAGGATGGCCGGGGCGTAGCCGGAATTTAAAAATTGCGATACAAAGATGGCGGTCGGCCCATCCGCGGCGCCGATAATGGAGATGGACGCGGCATCGACCAGGCTAAAGCCGAAAAGGCGGGCCATGCTCAGCGTAAAGAAAATACCAAACTGTGCTGCCGCACCGAATAAAAACAGTTTGGGGTTGGACAGCAGCGGCCCAAAGTCGATCATGGCGCCGATGCCGATAAATAAAAGCAGCGGGAACAGCTCGTTGGCGATACCGGCATTAAACAAGGTATCCAGCGGCCCGATTTCCTGTGCTACGCCATTGATATACTGGGTAATGGCGCCCGAGAACGGCAGGTTGACCAGAATGGCCCCAAACCCAAGCGGCAGCAGCAGGGCGGGTTCCATCTCTTTTTTGATGGCCAGGTAGATGAGCAATCCGCCGATGCCCCACATGGCAATCCATTGCAGCCACTGCGTCAGACTGGGCGCGGTAAAGCTTTCAAGCAACATTTCCCACATAGAAAAATTCCTCCAACCCTGTTTTTACCCGCAAGTTTGTTGGCGCTTCCGTAGGGTAGGTGCCTCGCGGGGATGTGGACAACCCTTTGGCGTGAACCACCAAAAAACAAGACCTTTACCGGCCGGCAGGCGCGATAAAAGTCTTGCAATTTAAAACATGGGCGGATGTTTCATCGTCCTGACGCCGCATGTTACGGTTTCCCGCCTGCTACTCCCTTTTATACCCCTCTCAGGTTGTCCATCGCATTATAAAGCATCTAAAGCCCAAGGGGAAGGGGAAAAACAAAAAACAGCTCTGTTTTGGCGGCTTTGCCGGTAGAGGATAACAAAATATGCCCGCTTTATCCCCAAATCCATCCGCGCGGGATTATGGGCGGCGGCCGCTCCAGATGCAATCGCCAAGCAACAGCTGGTTTTCAAACTGATCCATCGTCAGCCCTTCATCGATGACGATGCACTCGATGCCGGCCATGCGGGCAAAATCCTGCAGCTGCTCGGTGGTAACGGCAAAACTAAGCACGGTATGGTGCCCGCCGCCCGCCATCAGCCAGGCCTGGATCCCGGTTGTAAAATCGGGCAGTGGCCGCCACATGGCATGGGCAACAGGCAGGCGGGGCATCGGCTGCGGCGCGGGGATGCACTCCACCTTGGCGGCCAGCAGGCGGAACCGGTCGCCCAAATCCACCAGGCAGGCAGCAACGGCCGGGCCGGTGCGGGCTTCAAAGATCATGCGCGCGGGGGGATTGCGGCCGCCGATGGACAGGGGCTGGACATCGATTTGAATGGGCCCGCCGGCAATGGTGGGGCAAACTTCCAGCATGTGGGCGCCCAGTACGGCCTGCTGACCGGGAACCAGGTCATAGGTGTAATCTTCCATAAAGGCGGTAGCGCGGTTGCCGGCCATCTGTTTCATGATGCGGCAAAGCGCGGCGCTTTTCCAATCCCCTTCGGCGCCAAACCCATAGCCCTTGCCCATCAGGCGCTGAACGGCCAGGCCGGGTAATTGGCACAGACCGTGCAGATCCTCAAACGTGGTGGTAAAGGCACCTGCACCGTGCGCAGCGCAAAAACGCTCCAGGGCAATCTCGAAGCGGGCCTGTTCCCGCACGGCAGCCGGATTGCCGGCGGCCCCTTCGGCAAAGGTATACTGCGCCTGATACTCCTCCATCAGGGCATCGATTTCCGCCTCGGTCACACAAGCCATGGCATCCACCAGATCGCCGATGCCATACCCATTGGTGCTAAAGCCAAGCTGCATCTGGGCAGCCACTTTATCGCCTTCGGTAACGGCTACATCGCGCATGTTATCGCCCAACCTGGCCACGCGCAGTCCCTGGCTGGCATCCAGGCCGATCGCTGCGCTTATCCAGCATTCAATGCGCCTGAGCGCTTCTTCATCCTTCCAATGGCCAACCACCACCTTGCGTGCTTTGCGCATCCGGGCGTAAAGGGAAGCGTGCTCCCGATCGCCATGGGCGGATTGGTGCAGGTTCATGTAATCCATATCGATATTCGCATAGGGCAGGGCCTGATGGTATTGTGTATGGAAATGCAGGATGGGCTTGCGGCAGGCCGTCAGCCCGGCAATCCACATGCGCGCCGGCGAAAAAGTATGCATCCACACCATGATGCCGATGCAATCCGGGCAGCTTTGCGCCTGGCCCAGGGCAGCGGAAATCTCCTCCTGCGTGGTAACGGGCGGCACATAGTGGATGTCCACAGGCAGCATGGCATCCAGGTATGCGGCAATCTCCCGTGCGTCTGCGGCAACCTGGCGCAGGGTTTCATCGCCATAAAGGTGCTGGCTGCCGGTGATAAACCATACTTGCTTCATAAACATTGCTCCTTTGCTGCTTAGGGTAGAACGGGCCGGTGTTTAGCCTTGCCTGCATGGTTTTGTGTAAGGCGGATAGCTTTAATAGCTGCGCATTTGCCGCCAGAGGTCGAGAACCAGGCGGTATCGATCGGCGGGCAGCCCTTTAAAGGGCACATTGCTGGTGCAAAATACATATCCGCCGCCCGGCTTGCCATGTTCCAGGCAATAACGGGCGCTTGCCAGAACTTCCTGTTCCGTGCCCGTTTGCATCAGGGCGCAGTTGACGTTGCCACACAGGGCAACCTGGCGGCCTACCCGGGCTTTAACGGTGGCGATATCCACCCCGGCCATGGGATCGAGCGAGTGCAGGGCGTGGGGGCGGGCAGACACCAACTGGTCCAGAATGGGCATGATGTTGCCATCGGTATGCTTAATGGCGTACAGACCCATGGAACGGATATCCTCCACAATGCGCGCCAGGAATGGGGTAATCAGTTGGGAAAACATGGTAGGGGAGATAAAGGGGCCCGAATTGTAGCAATAATCCGAGCAAAGGATAAAAACGTCGATGCCGGCATCCCGCAGGCGGTGGTTATGCTCGATAGCCTGGTCGGCCATGCGGCCGGCCTCTGCAATCAGCCCGGGATAATCATCGGCGATGCGATAGGCAAATTCGTACATATGGGTGCCATCGGGCAGCGAAAAGGTGCCGTCGCCATGCTCGTGCAGGCAGGCGGTATCGCCTACACGTTTGCGCAGCAGGCGGATGAGCAGCAGCTTGTCTTCCTCCCGCTGGGGGGAATGGGGCCCGTTGACAGGAATGCAATCATACTGCAATTGATACAGGTATAAATCCACCCAATGGTCGGCCAGCGTTTCCAGAATATACTCCCTTTTGGCGCGGCCGCTTCGGGCCATGTTTTCCGGCGCGATCAGCCCATAATCGAAGGAGGCACCAAACATTTCCTTCTCCAACTGGAACTCCAGCTCAAAGGTAGGAACGCGGTCGGGGATAAGGCCGTCAAGGGCAGCGGTAAAACGCTGTTTATGGGTCATGCTGGGTTCCGGCATGGCTGCACCTTCTTTTTACCTGGTATCTGGGATATACGATAGCATATCCACCGGGGGCGCGCAACGGTTTAAAGATAGTCGGTATACAAAAAAGGCGGCATGCCTGCTGCCTTTTTGATCGGGATTGGTTCTGGCTGATTAAGCGCGCTTATCCATTGGAACATAAGGCTGGTCTGCGGATACGCTGCGGTAGGAGGGGCGGATGATTTTGCCGGCATTGATCAGCTCCTCCATGCGGTGGGCGCTCCATCCAACAATGCGGGATGTGGCGAAAATGGGGGTATACAGCTCCAACGGCAAATCCAGCATGCTATATACCAAGCCGCTGTAAAAATCAATGTTGGCGCTGACCCCTTTGTAGATGCAGCGTTCCTTGGCAATGATCTGCGGGGCCAGGCGCTCCACAATGGAATACAGCTGATATTCTTTGCGGCGGCCCTTTTCCTCTGAAAGCTTTTCAACATAGGCTTTAAAGATGGTGGCACGCGGATCGGACAGGGAATATACCGCATGCCCCATGCCATAGATCAGCCCGGTGCGGTCGAAGGCCTCCTTGTTGACAAGCGCCGTAAGGTAGCGGGAAATTTCATCCTCATCCTCCCAATCGTGTACCGAACGCTTGATATCCTCAAACATTTGCACCACTTTGATGTTGGCACCGCCGTGCTTGGGGCCTTTTAGGGAAGAAAGCGCCGCCGCTACGGCGGAATAGGTATCGGTGCCGGAGGAAGTGACCACATGGATGGTAAAAGTAGAATTGTTGCCGCCGCCATGCTCCGCGTGCAGCACAAGGGCCAGATCAAGCAGGCGGGCTTCCAGCGCGGTATACTGGCAATCGGGCCGCAGAATATACAGGATGTTTTCCACGGTGGACAATTCCGGCAGAGGGTTATGGATATACAAGCTGGTGCCCTGGTGATAATAATTGTAGGCCTGGTAACCATAAACGGAAAGCGTGGGGAAAAGCGCAATCAGCTGTAAACATTGGCGCAATACGTTGCTGAGATCGGTTTCGTTGGCGTGGGTATCATAGGAATGCAGTGCCAGCACGCTTCTGGCCAGCATGTTCATCATATCCGAATTGGAGGCTTTCATGATGATATCGCGCACAAAATTGGTCGGCAGCGTGCGATACCCCGCCAGTATTCGCTTAAAATCATCCAGTTCTTTTTGTGTAGGCAGCATGCCGAATAAAAGCAGATAGGCGGTTTCCTCAAAGCCATAACGGCCTTCCCGGATAAAGCCGTTTACAAGCTCCCGGATATCGATTCCACGGTAATAAAGCCGCCCTTCGCAGGGCTGCGTTTGGCCATCCTTTTCAATGCTGGACTGGATTTTGGAAATTTCCGTCAGCCCGGTCAATACGCCGTTTCCGTTTAGATCTCGCAACCCGCGGAAAACTTTATACCGGGCATAATCTTCGGAAGGAATGGCCCCATTGCGGGTGCATAGATCGGCATAGGCCTGTACTTCGGGGGTTACTTCATAATAGTTGTCGTTGAATGTGTTTGCCATGGTATGCCCTCCTTTGTTTGTAGTATATTCAATTAATATAACGTAAATATGAATGGCCTGGCAAAACTTCTTAAATTGGCATTAGTCTGCGCGCAGCTTAGCCAGGGCAGGCAGGGGGATAAAATGGCTGTATTGCAGGCGCCAGGCTGCCCGCTTTTCTTTCCCGGCGCTTGCAGGAACAAGAATATGCCGGAACCCCTTTGCGGTATGATTGGTAGAGCGATGCCGCTTGATACCCGTTGACAAGGCGGTTTAACGGTGTTAAACTTGCATTGGTTTAATAACGTTAAACCAAAACCTTTGTTTTATGGGAGGCATCTATGGAAACGTATAAACTTGGGGAAATTGAAACAAAATTTGCCAAACTGATATGGGCCCATGCGCCGATTGCATCCGGCGAACTGGTAAAGCTGTGCGAACGGGAGTTATGCTGGAAAAAATCCACCACCTACACGATGCTCCGCCGGCTTGTGCAGCGGGGGATATTTGAAAACAACGATAGCGTTGTCACCACAAAAATTTCTCAGGCGGAATTTGCCGCCATGCAGAGCAAGGAATTTGTAGAGGAAGCCTTTGATGGCTCCCTTCCGGCATTCCTGGCTGCATTTACCTCCGACGCCAAATTGACACAGCAGGAAATTGACGAGATCCGCCGAATCATTGAGAGGAAAAAATAGATGCGCCCTTTGTTGATATGGGTTTTTAACATGAGTATCCGTGCATCTTTTGTGGTGCCGTTTGTTCTTTTGATGCGGCAACTGCTCAAGCGTGCCCCGAAGGCCTTTTACTGTGTGCTTTGGATGTTTGTATTTTTAAGGTTGATTTGCCCCTTTTCCATTGATTGTAACATCTGCCGAATCCCATTTGGGCAAGAGGGTGTTCCGCTGTAAATTGTATCGGAAAAGCCGCAGAGCTCGCCGCCGGCCGTTCAAGAGGGGAGCACGGGCCAGCCCCTTCAGCCCGATAACACCGGCAAAGCGGATGCTTTGTTTTGCGTTGGGGAGGTTATCTGGCTTTCGGGAATAGCGCTTATATTTTTGCGCAATTTCGGGGCGCAGCTTTGGCTAAGGCGCCGGTTAACGGGCAGCATGAAGTTACGGGACAATATTTATCTTGCGGATCATATCAAAACGCCATTTGTCTTTGGAATATGGAGGCCCAGGGTTTATGTGCCGTCCGATATTGGAAATGATGGGCTTGATTTTGTGCTGGCACATGAACAGATGCACATTCGCCGGAAAGACCATCTTATAAAATCGTTGGCTTTTATCATATCCGCTTTGCATTGGTTTAACCCATTGGTGTGGTTTGCCTATCGGCAATTAACAGAGGCGATTGAGATGGCCTGCGATGAAGCGGTCATCCGGCGGTTTTCAGACGATATGCGAAGTGCATATGCCGAAATTTTGTTGTCCCTGACAATAAAAAGAAAATTGGATGGTGCGGCATTGGCCTTTGGAGAAAGCCCCACAAGAAGACGTGTCCGCAACATTATGGGTTATCGCAGGCATACCTCACTGGGAGTTTGTGCGGCGCTGTTGGCGGTGGCTATCTTTGGCGTTTTTGTCCTGCTGGGGCCGGCGGAAAACGGCAAGCAATGGAGGCTTTCCTTTCCCGCATACGAAGTAGCAAGCCGCTTAAATTTTGAGACCTTTGATTTGCAAGTAACGTTGCCAACGGGGTGGGTAGCCAAGATCCCGGATGAAAGGCAGTCGGTTTTTTATGGGGAATTTGGTACGCCGCTTGCCTTGTATGAAGGCAACAACCAGGTGGGCACAATTTTCTTTGGCTGTTATCAACCATACGATGGCGTAGCCCCGGATGGGGACTATTATAAGGTGGTTTATCCGGCGCTGCGTTTGCCATCCCACTACTATTGGGATATCTGCGCCACGCCTGTCCGATCCGATAGCACGCAAGGCTTACAACAAACGGCGCTTGCAAGGGTATATAAAACATCGGAGGAACAAAACACTGCCCTTGCCCCCGGTGAGGTTGTGGAAATGCTTGGCATTGTCTCTTTTGATGATCGAAAACATGCCTATGTAGGGATTGAACTGGATCCTGAATGGGTGACGGAAAAGCAACGGCTTGCCATTGCAGAAGAAATGAGGTTTTTACCGTGAAAAGCATAAAAAGGCTGCCTGTTGTTTTGCCTTTGGCTGCACTGGTGTTGATGGCCTGCGCATGCACGGGTGCGGGAAAGCCGGAAATCGAGCCAACCGTTACCCCAGCGTGGACTGCACCGGCAGCGACAATACCGCCGGAGACACCTCCGCTACAAATACCTCCGCTCCATACGCAGGATGAAAAATCCATTACGGTATACTTAACCTTTGATGATGGACCAAGCATTGCCAATACTGAAAGGATATTGGATATTCTGGTGGAGAAAAATGTAAAAGCCACATTTTTTACGGTGAGATATTTTGTGGATGCCCACCCGGAGCTTGTACGGCGCATGTATGCGCAGGGGCATACCGTAGGTTGCCATTCCTATAGCCATGTGTATGATTCACTGTATGCAGATGCAGTAAACTTTGAGGCGGAACTGGATGCCTGGGAAAAAGCCATGATCCATGCCGTCGGTGAAGTGCCGGCCAGCAAAGTGTTTCGCTTCCCGGGTGGCTCCACGGAGAAAAATAAAGCTTACCGGTATGTGCTCAAGCAGCGTGGATATCGCGGTTATGATTGGAATGCCCTCAACAATGATTGCCTGCTGTCCGCTAAGCCGGAGGAAATGACGGAAGAACAGTACCTTTACGAAAGCTTTGTTACCACGGTAGAATACAGCTTTTCCCTGGATGTGCCGCATATTATCTTGATGCACGAAACTTATTCCCAAAGCGCCGATATGCTTGCCTGGGCGATTGATTATCTTAGGGGGCTGGGGTGTGCCTTTTCAACCATCGATACATTAGCGGAATCCTGGTACTATCGATAATGGATGGCCGCGAATACGGCCATTCCAATATGGGCTCGGAAAAGGTAAAAATAAACCGCAGCAGCGCCTGCTTGGTTTATCGGTAAGACAAGCTTGATGCAAAGGAGATACGCCCAATATCGTTGTGGCGAAAGTTGAGCGCCCCCGCCTTTGCCGGAAGAAGATGAGGGGGTACAAAGGTGTTTGCAACGGCCCCCGGAAAGCCGGACGCGGCGTTTGCAAAAAATACAGGCGGGGGAGAGGCAGTACTGTTTATAGATGCCGATAAAACGCCGCCGGGGCAAAGTGTGTTTTGCTGGGGCGTGTCAACGGGCAGCAAAATGCTGGTTTTGTGTTTGGATAGGGGAGTGCACTCCGCCGTTTTTCCTGCACTGTGTTGATGGCGGTGAATGGGATTTCCTTGATTTGCAGTTAAAATCCGGGGGCAGAAACTCGCCGCAAAATGAATGGCTTACTGTTTATCGTCCAAGCAGCTTGCGATCAATCATATAAAACGAAAAATCCGTTCTCTTGCGAGAACGGATTTTCGTTTTGGTGCGGATGACAGGACTTGAACCTGCATGAAATTGCTTTCACACGGACCTGAACCGTGCGCGTCTGCCAATTCCGCCACATCCGCATGCGGCTGGGTAAATGGTGGAGGGGGGTGGATTCGAACCACCGAAGTCGATGACGGCAGATTTACAGTCTGCTCCCTTTGGCCGCTCGGGAACCCATCCATTTTATGATGGCCAGTGCATCCGGTGGAGCTGGTGATGGGAATCGAACCCGCAACCTTCTGATTACAAATCAGGCGCTCTACCGTTGAGCTACACCAGCATATCATGCATAG
>JAQXFY010000196.1 GCA_029006015.1 bacterium | reverse complement strand
ATTGTGTTGCTGGGGGCATTTTTAACCCATAAAAAATGGATGAACCCGTCCGTGGCCGATTTTCTATCCCGTATCGTCACGCGGGTGGCGCTGCCCTGCCTGGTGGTTACCAACCTGAATCAGTATTTTGACCGCCAGGGGTTGTTTGCGGCCGGCAAGCTGATTATCATGCCGCTGCTGTCCATGCTGATTACCATCGCCATCGGCTGGGGGCTGGTTTATGCCTGCCGGATCCCTAAGGGCCGCCGCGGCATTTTTGTGGCGCTGATTACCTTTTCCAACACGGTGTTTGTCGGCTTGCCGGTGTGCACCGCGCTTTTTGGGGAAAGCGCATCCGGCCTGGCGCTGTGCTATTACCTGGCCAACACGCTTTTGTTCTGGTCGCTTGGGGTATGGATGATCGCGCGGGATAACCCGCAGGCCTCCAATGCACCCTCGGCCCAATGGAAGCGGCTGATCAGCCCGCCGATGATCGCCGTGCTGCTGACCTCGCTGCAGATCGGCCTGGGCATCCCGCTGCCCGGTTTTCTGCTCAAGGCCACGCGCTATGTAGGCAACCTGTGTACCCCGCTGGCGCTGATGTTTATCGGCTATACGCTGTATGGCTCCTTCCGGCGAGGGCTGCGCTGGACGCGCGGGATGACCGCCGTTTTGGTGGGCCGGCTGCTGTTGGCCCCGATGCTGGTGTTTGGGCTGGGCTATGTTATGGGCACGGATTCGCTGGCGGTGGATGTGTTTGTCATCCAGGCGGCCATGCCTTCGATGAGCCAGATGCCGCTTATTGCCCGCAGCTATGGCGCGGATGAGGAGTTTGCGGCCACATGTACGGCGCTGTCCACCCTGATCAGCCTGCTGGTATTGCCGCTGGTGAGATTGCTGCAAATGGTGTGAGGAAACATGGCAAATAAAAAAGTGCAGGGATATGCACTGGGAATTTTGACCGCGGGTTGCTGGAGCTTTTTGCCCATTGTTACCCGCGGCCTTTATGCATATGGCATGACCGCGGGGGCGGTAACCGCCTGGCGCGCCTGCCTGGCGTGCGTGGCATCGTGGCTGCTGTGCCTGGTGGCGGATCGCTCCGCTTTTCGCATTACGCTGCGGCAGCTGCTGTTTTATGCCGTGTATGGCTTTGTCGGCGTGACGTCGATGTACCTTTGTTACCTGTCCGCCCTTGCCTATATCCCGGTATCCATGGCCACGGCGCTGCTTAATACCGCGCCGGCATTTGTGGTGTTGATGGCTGCCGTGTTGTTTAGGGAAAGGTTGACCGCGCAAAAGCTGCTGGCGGTTGCCTGCGTTATGCTGGGATGCGCGCTGGTGGTGCAGGCCTTTAGCCCGGGCATGCTCAAAGTAAATGGCAAGGGCGTTTTCCTGGGGCTGATTTCCGGCATTTCCTACGCCGGGTTATCGGTATTGGGGCGCTTTGCCGTGGACGGCAATCAATCGCCCCTCAAAAGCATGACGTGGATGCTGACCTTTGGCGCGTTATGGATGTTTTTGTTCCAGTCCCCCGCAGCCATGGTGCGGGAGGTTACCCAGCCTGCCCAATGGGGGCTGCTGGCGGCGATGGCCATCGGCTGCACGGTGCTGCCCAATTTGATGTATTTGTATGTGGTGCGGTGGCTGGGGGCGGGCATCGCCAGCATTATTGTAACGAGAGACCCCATCCGGGGGGTGACCTGGGCGGCCTTGCTGTTGGGCGAGGGCATGCAGGCAGGGCAGATTGCCGGGATGGCGCTGGTGATGGCCGGGGTGTGCCTGCCGATCATCACGCTAAAGCGCGCGCAAAAAAATGCGCCGCCGGGGATTGGCTAAACGATATTGGCTGTACAGTGGGGGAAGGCCTCCCGAAAAAACGTTGGTAAAATAGGGCCATAGGGCGCGCTCCGGCTGATGAGCGGGGCGGCGCCCTGATTTTTTGGTGCCCAGCGCAAAAGGGGGCGCCCTGCATGCTTTTCCCCGGCCACCTGGCATTAAAGGGCAAAGGGCCCGACGCGGCGCGGCTTAGGGCTAAAAGCAGAGCGAGCCTGCCCCAATTATGCATGGGCGCGCATAGGAACCGGCTGCTTGGATGAGGGCTGGCTAAAAAATCCCCGGCAGCCCGTGGACTGCCGGGAAAAAATAGGCTTTTACCGCCGCCGGGGTTGGATTATTGGATGGGAATCTGGATATAGGTTTGGTCTACCAGCCAGGGGGTATCGGTGTTCCAGTGCCAATACTGATGGCTCCATACCAGCTGGCCGGCATCATTTTTTGTGATGTGGGCCTGTAGCAGATCGTATTCCTGCCAGCCGTAAGCATCGCGCTGGGCAATGGCCTGGCTTTCCAGGGGTTGGATATCGATGGATATGCCCTGATACTTTTCATAGCGGCCTCGGCGATGAGTGGAAAAGCTTTCCAGCTGTCCGGTGGAGTCGATAGCGATGATGGCCATATCATCCGTGGGCTGGCCATCGAGCAAATAGCGGTAAACCCCATACCAGGAGCCACCATTGTCCTGCTCCACCTTGGAAAACACATAGGGGTGATCCGCGCCCAAAAACTGCTCCAGATAAGCCGACATGGCCTGGATGGCCTGGTCCTGGGTCAATGTGGGGGACGAACTGCCCGCTACACGGTGTACCGAATAGCCTGTCAGCATATTGGTGCCGGTTTGGTAGGTATACCTATCCCCGTTTGGCGCGAGATATTCATCATAAGCGCCATAACCATCGGCCAATGCGGATGGAGTGGCACTTTGGTCGATAACAGAATGGG
>JAQXFY010000195.1 GCA_029006015.1 bacterium | reverse complement strand
CTGGAAAAGCTGGAAAAAGCCTTTGGCATAAAGGGGTACGGCAATGTTCAAAAAGCCTTTGGCCTGTGGCGGGAGGTTTTTATTGCCCCCCAGCCGCCCGCAGGCTATGCGGCGCCTGATTTCAGCCGGTATTTTACCGATGTTCCCATGCCCGAAGGGGCCTTTATCAACAACCTGGGCGTGCTGGAAACCCCGGCGAACTACTATCACTTTACCGGATACACCTCCCCCTTGCGCCACGCAGCCAGCCTGGAGGATATGCTGGATTTTTCCCTGCCCAATGAGGAGGGCTGGGATACCGCCCACATGGCCGGCCAGGCCCAGGCGGCCCATGACCGGGGCCAGGTGGTTGTAGGCGGCGTCGGCCATATTTTTGAGGATTCCTGGCAGATACGGGATTTTGAAACCTTCTTTATGGATTTGATCGATGCGCCCGAGATGGCCGAATACATCCTGGATGCCGTCATGCGGCGCAACATCCTGCGGGCCTGCGCCGCCGCCCGTGCGGGGGCGGATCAGCTGGATACCGGGGATGATGTGGCCACCCAGCGTGGCATGATGTTCCATCCCGATCTGTGGCGCCGCTTTTTCAAGCCGCGCTGGGCCCGGGTATACGATGCGGCGCGGCGCATCAAACCCGATATCCAGATTTTCTACCATTCCGATGGCGATATCACCCCCATCATTCCCGATTTGATCGAGATCGGCGTGACCATCCTCAACCCCATCCAACCCGAATGCATGGACATTGCCGCCGTCAAGCGGGATTTTGGGCGCGATGTTGTGCTGCAGGGCTGCATCGGCACGCAATCGACCATGCCCTTTGGCACCCCGGCCGAGGTGCGTGAGGCGGTGCTGCGCACGGCGGATATCGCTGGGCGGGACGGCGGGCTGATCTTCGCCCCCACCCATGTGCTGGAGCCCGATGTGCCGGTGGACAACTTTGTCGCCTACTGCCGGGCTTGCCAGGAAGTGTGCAGCTGAGCGTCCTCCCTGCCAAGGCTTGGGCCGGGGCATTGCCGCTGCGCACATGACGCGCGATTGACAAACCCTTTTAGCCGCCGTAAAATGGATTCTGTTTGCAAATCATTGCAGGCCGGGCGGATATGCCCGCATACAAGGGAGGAGCGGATCGGCATGAAAATGGGCGAGCAACTGTACGAAGGCAAGGCCAAAAAAGTGTTTGCCACGGATGACCCCGCGTGCTATATCGTTGCTTATAAGGATGACGCTACGGCGTTTAACGGCCTGAAAAAAGGCACCATCACGGGCAAGGGCGTTGTCAACAACCGCATGTCCAACCTGCTGTTCCGCTATCTGGAGGATTGCGGCATTCCCACCCACTTTGTGGAAGAGCTGGATGATCGCACCACCGTCGTGCGCCGCGTTACCATCGTGCCGCTGGAGGTTATCGTGCGCAACATCGCCGCCGGCAGCTTCTGCAAGCGCTATGGCGCGGTCGAAGGCATGGATCTGAAAAACCCCACGGTGGAATTCAGCTATAAAAATGATGAATTGGGCGATCCCCTCATCAACACCTCCCACGCCACGGCGCTGGGCCTGGCCACGCAGCAAACCATCGATGATATTACCGATATGACCCTGCGCATCAACGAGGCCCTCAAGGCCTACTTTGCCAAGGTGGGCATTATCCTGGTGGATTTCAAGCTGGAGTTTGGCATCACGCCCGAGGGCAAGCTGATTCTGGCCGATGAAATTTCGCCCGACACCTGCCGCCTGTGGGATGCCACCACCCGCCAGAAGCTGGATAAGGACCGCTTCCGTCAGGATCTGGGCGGTGTCGAGGGCGCTTATCAGGAAGTCTATCACCGCCTTGGCCTGGATAAAGCCTAAGCCGGGCGGGGCATGGCCCTATCCGCTATAACGCCAAACCCCACTGCGCGCAACAGGTGCAGTGGGGTTTTTAGAACCCGGTACAGCCATGGGGTGATGGTATATGCCCGGTGTTTGCCTGAATAAATCCAAGGGGGAATGCTCGATGGAGCGCACCATGCTTAAAATAGAAGGCATCCCGGCCATCCTGTGGGGCGCCCCGCAGCCCCATGTGCTGGTGGCCGTGCACGGCAATCTGTCCCACAAGGCCGATACCGTTATCGAGCTGCTGGCCGAGGTTGCCTGTTCCCGCGGCTATCAGGTGCTAAGCTTTGATCTGCCGGGGCACGGGGCGCGCAAGATCGAACCCACCCCCTGCCACATGCCGCCCTGTATGGACAGCCTGAAGGCCATCATGCGCTATGCCCATGCCCACTGGCCCGCCATCGGCCTGTTTGCCTGCAGCATGGGCGCATATATCAGCCTGGTTGCGCTGGAGCAGGAAAGGTTGTCCCCCTGCCTGTTTTTATCCCCGGTGGTGGATATGCAATCCGTTATCGGGGGCATGATGGAAGCTTGTGGCGTCACACCCCAACAGCTTGAGCAACAAAAACGCATCTCCACCCCCTATGGGCCGGAGCTGGTATGGTCGGAATACAACTTTGTTGCCGCCCACCCCATCTCTTGCTGGCCCAGCCCTACGGCCATCCTTTATGGGCAGATGGATGATGTATGCCGCTATGATATCCTTGCCGGCTTTGCCAAGCGTTTTGGCTGCGAGGTAAAGGTGCTTCCCGGCAGCGAGCATTATTTCCATACCCCCCACCAGCTGGCAGCTTACCAAACCTGGCTTCAGGCGCATATCCCGCACAGATAAAGCGCCTGTCCCCATGCAATACCACCCCAGATATGCGTCCGGCGGCAATCGGCCGGCTGGGGGGCATGTGCGTCCGGCATGGCCAAACAGGGTATG
The DNA here is from genome assembly GCA_029006015.1 of bacterium. Lineage (GTDB taxonomy): Bacteria > Bacillota > Clostridia > Christensenellales > SUG1161 > SUG1161. The sequence goes on along the minus strand of JAQXFY010000195.1, from coordinate 894 downwards.
ATGTACCGCCTTACCCTTTTATTCGAGCGATTTAATAAAAGCAGCGCAAAGCCCGCAGCAAAAATATCAGCCGGCTAAAACCGCTTGCATCAAGCAGAACAATCAATCGCAACCGCATAAAAAGCTTTATGGGCAAACGTTTATCACCGCAAAAAGGCAGGTTCCTTCCGGAACCTGCCTTTAAAATAAAGCATAAATGATCTGCCTGTCCACCAATGGCATGTGTGCGCATGCCCGCTTTGCAGCCATCCAAGCGCCGGCAACAGCGGCTTGTGGGATATTCCCGGCACATGCTGCATGTTTGCGCCAGCGCGTCTATCCCGGCCCATCCACTTTAATCAGCAGCAGCCTTCCGGTTTGAACCGAAATTTCGGCAACCTGCCCGGGAAGCACCTCGTTACTGATGCCATATTGGTACTCGCAGGAAATTTCCGCGCCCTCCAAGGGATACTTGGCATGGCGGATGGTAACGCCCTGCGCAACGCCGCTGATATTCAGCAGGGAAAAATAGGCATACTGCTGCCCGACATAAGCGGTGTTTTGCGATACGATTTCCATTTCGGAATAATCATCCAGCGCCACGGCTTTCTTGCCCAGGGAATCCAGCTTGAGCAAGATGGATACATTGCCAAGCGTATGATCCAGCCGGCCGCCGATAACGCCGATCAGCAGAAAATCGTCAAAGCCCCTGGCAAGGGCTTCCTTAACGGCAAAGACGGTATCCGTATCGTCCTTTTCGCAGGGCAGTACAATGGTTTCGGTTGGCAGATGCGGCTTCGAATAGGAATCAAAATCGCCAACGATAAGATCGGCCCGGATACCCAGCGGCGCCTGATGCCTAAGCCCGCAATCGCAAAAAATATAAAAATCATCCTGCCTAAGATAACGGCGGAT
>JAQXFY010000194.1 GCA_029006015.1 bacterium | reverse complement strand
ATCCTGCGCCATATGGCGGCCAACGGCTGCTCCATCATCATCATCACCCATAAGCTGGCCGAGGTCTGCGAAATTGCCGACCGCGTTACCGTGCTGCGCCGGGGCAAAACCATCGCCACCGTCGAGGGGGAGGATGTCAATTACCGCTATCTGTCCCATCTGCTGGTGGGGGGCGAGGCTGCCCAAAGCCAGGTGCAGGCCGGGCATGCCGGGGCCGACGTGCTGTCGGTGGAGCATGTCAGCTGCAAGGGCGATAAGGGCCAGCAGGCGTTGGATGATATCAGCTTTACCCTGAAGGCCGGCGAAATTATGTGCGTGGCCGGCGTATCGGGCAATGGCCAGCGGGAATTGCCGGAGGCCATCGCCGGGCTTCGATCCTATACCGGGCGCATTACCCTGGAGGGCAAGGAGTTATCCCGCCTGTCCGTGCGCGATATCATCCGTGCGGGCATCGCCTATGTGCCGGAGGATCGCATGGGCATGGGCCTGGCCGGCGGCATGAACGCCATGGATAACCTGGCGCTAAAGGATACGGGCAAGGGCTTTTGGATGGATTATGGCGGCCTGGAAAAACGGGCCAAGGAAGCCGTCTGCCGGCACGATATCGCCATGACGGATGTGCATGCGCCGGTGGGGCTGATGTCCGGCGGAAACCTGCAAAAACTGCTGCTGGCCCGGGAAATCGCCGGTTCACCCAAGGTGCTGGTGGTGTGCTATCCGGTGCGCGGCCTGGATCTAAACGCGACGGAGGCCGTCTACCGCCTGATTTTGCAGGAACGCGAGCGCGGCTGTGCCGTCTTGATGATATCCGAGGATCTGGATGCCATCCTGCGCTATGCAGACCGGGTGATGGTACTGTACCGCGGGCGCGTGATGGGCATTTTACCCCGGGAGCAGGCCAAGGTGGAGGAAATCGGCATGATGATGCTGGGAACCACGATGCAGGAGGTGATCGAATCGTATGAAAAAACATTCGACCGCAACTAAAAGGCCCGGCCTGCTGCCGTGGAAAATTGAAATGGAAAAGCGCCCGGCCGGTTCGGTAGGCGGGGTGCTGTGGGCGCGGCTGGTGGCCGTGGCGGGGCTGGTTATTTTCCTTGTTCTGTTTTTGCTGGTTGCCGGCAAGGGAAAATCGCTGGGCTCCATTCTGGAGGCGCTGTTTATCCGCCCCTTTTTCACGCTGCGCGGCCTGAATAATACGCTGCTGAAGGTATGCCCGCTGCTGATTGCCTCCATTGGCGTGTCGCTGGCGTTCCGTGTGAAGCTGTGGAACATCGGCGGCGAGGGGCAGATCATGATGGGCGCCTTTGGCGCTGCCTGGATGGCGCTTTTGTTTCCAAATCTGCCCGCCATCCTGCTGGTGCCGCTTATGTTTATTGCCGCCTTTATCATGGGCGCCATCTGGGCGGGCATCGCGGGCGGCCTGCGCGCGCAGTGGAACGTCAACGAAACCATCATCACTCTGATGCTTAACTATATTGCAACCGAGTGGGTGCGCGCGTTGGTATACGGCCCCTGGCGCGATCCGGCGGCCGGCGGTTTCCCGCAGCCCAAGCCCATCCCCCAGGATGCATGGCTGAAGCGCCTTATCCCGGGGGTGGAAATCAACGGCGTGCTGATCCTGGCGCTGATCCTGCTGGCGGTATACGGCATTTTTATCATGCGTTCCCGCTGGGGGTATAAGATCCGCGTTATCGGCGATGCACCGGGTGCGGCGCGCTATGCCGGCATATCGGTTAAGAAAAATATTCTGCTGGCGATGCTGCTGTCCGGCGGCATTGTGGGCCTGGCCGGGGCCGGCGAGGTAACGGCCACCCATATGATCCAGGTGAATATCTCGGGCGGGTTTGGCTTTACGGCGGTGCTGGTTGCCTGGCTGTCCAACCTGAACCCCCTGGGAATACTGGGGATGACGGTGCTGCTGTCCGGCATGCAGGCCGGCGTTATGTCGGCGCAAATTTATGGGCTGCCCGCCGCGCTGGGGCAGGCCATCCAAGGGGTTTTGCTGTTTATGGTGCTGGCGTTGGATTATCTGACGCACTATCGTTTCCGCATTGTTCGGCGTGCGGGGAAGGAGGGCTAGGCCATGGACGCAAATTTCTGGGTAGGCCTGATTGCCGCCATGCTGGCTGCGGGCACGGGCCTGCTGCTGGCCACCATGGGGGAAATCATCGCGGAAAAAAGCGGCATCCTTAACCTGGGTGTGGAAGGCATGATGCTGCTGGGCGCCTTTTGCGGTTTTGCCGCCATGCAGGCTACAGGCTCGCCCTGGGTGGGCGCGCTGTGCGGTATGCTGGCCGGGGGCGCGCTTGCGCTGCTGCATGCCTTTATTACCATTACGCTGCGGGCCAGCCAGGTAGTCAGCGGCCTGGCGCTGACCATGCTGGGCACCGGCCTGGCGGCCGTGCTGGGCGGAAAATATGTTGGCGTGCTGCCGGTTAAGCTGTTTGAGGTATGGGCGATCCCTGGGCTGTCCGATATTCCGTATATCGGGCCGGCGCTTTTTGAGCAAAAGCCCCTGGTCTACATTACGTTGCTGCTGGCCGTGGTACTGTCCATTGTTATGCACCGCACCAAGCTGGGGCTGATGGTGCGCGCAGCCGGCGAAAACCCCGCCGCTACCGATGCGGCCGGCGTGCCGGTTTTTACCATCCGCTATTTGTGCACGGTGCTGGGCGGCATGCTGGCGGGGCTGGGCGGCGCCTATTTAACGCTTTCGTATAACGGCACATGGACCGAAAGCGTCACCGGCGGCCAGGGCTGGATCGCGGTCGCGCTGGTTATCTTTGCCTCCTGGAAACCGCTGAGGGCCTGCTTTGGCGCGTACCTGTTTGGCGCCATCACCATCCTGGGCTACCGTTTGCAGGCTGCCGGCATCAACGTATCGCTGACGCTGTTCCAGATGCTGCCGTATTTGGCCACCATCGTCATCCTGATCCTGACCACCGCGCAGTTTAAGGGCCTTAAGCGCTTTGGTGCGCCGCAGGGGCTTGGCGTGGCCTATGACCGGGAAGCGCGGTAGCACACCAAGGCTTAACAAAATGGATAGGGCAAATCACCGGCGCAGGGCGCAAGCGCCTGCCGGCCTATCGGGTTTAAAGGGTTGTATGCAAAAAGATGCCCGGCACGGAGTGTGCCGGGCATCTTTATATATCCCCCCAATATACCTGCTTCAGGCCGGAAAAGGGGGCCATGCTTAGGCAGACTGATATGCTAACCGATAGGGCGGGCACAAGGCTTTGCCTTTGAGAGGAAGCCCCTTTATGGGCTATCGGCGCCGGCTGCGGCCAATGCGGTTGGGATATAGGCAGCAATTTTGCTGTCTGTCATCCCGGTTGCCTGGTACATCGAATACTCGGGAAGGGGCAGAACATAGACCGGCCCCGCCGCGGGCAGAGTGCCGTCGGCCCTTTGGGCAGCCGGGCCGTCGCCCCAGGTATAGTGGCAAATCAGGACAGGGGTTCCGGCTGCTTTTTGCAGGCCGGGCAGGCCAAGCACAATAAAGGCTGGCGCCGCCGCCTTGGCTGCCCCTGCGGATGCCGTGGGGTTTCTTCTTGCCCCGGTCTATGTTATACTAAAATAGGCTATATCGGGTGACATAGCCCAATTTACAAGGATATGCTGCGGGGGATGGAGATATGCAGATTTTGCTGGCCAGCGCGTCGCCCAGGCGAAGGGAGCTTATCGGCCGGCTGGGGTACCCTGTCCGCAGCTTTTCGCCCGATTGTGACGAGCGCGTGCCCGGGGATTGGCCGCCGGACAAAGTGGTGGCCCATCTTGCCCGGCTTAAAGCCGGCTGCGCCCAGCCGCGGGACGGGGAATGCCTGATCGCTGCGGATACGGTGGTGGCGCTTGGGGGCGTTATCTTTGGCAAACCCGCCGATACGGACGATGCCCGGCGTATGCTGATGGCGCTGTCGGGCCGTGTGCATACGGTGTATACCGGGGTATGTATGCGCTATGGCGGGCGCGAGGAAAGCTTTGTCTGCCAGACAAACGTTACATTCGATGAGCTGCTGCCGGCGGAGATCGAGGCCTATATTGCCACCGGCGAGCCGATGGACAAGGCCGGCGCCTATGGGGCGCAGGGCTTTGCTTCTTCTTTTATCCGGCAGGTGGACGGAAATTTTGATTCGGTCATCGGCCTGCCGCTGTGCGAGGTGCGGCGGCGCATCCGGGAATTTGAATAACGCGCAAACACCAAGGAGTGGGAAACATGGGGTTTAAGGATTGGTTCGCCCGCGATCTGTCGATCGATCTGGGCACGGCCAATGTTCTGGTCTTTGCAAGGGGGCGCGGCATTGTCATCCGCGAGCCTACCGTTGTGGCTGTCAAGCGGGAGGGGACTACCCGCTCGGTTGTACAGGTGGGGGCAGAGGCCAAGCGCATGATCGGCCGCACGCCGGGCAGCATTTCGGCCGTCAGGCCGCTGCAGCACGGCGTTATCGCCGATATCGATGTGACGGAGGCCATGCTGGCGCATTTTATCCATCGCGCCGTCAGGCGCCTGGGGCCCTTTGGCCGCAGGCCCCGCGTGGTGGTGTGCGCCCCATGCGGCATTACAGAGGTGGAAAAGCGCGCCGTTGAAAAGGCCGCCCGGGCGGCGGGCGCCGCGCAGGCTTATATTCTGGAAGAACCCATGGCCGCGGCTATCGGCGCCATGCTGCCGGTATCGGAACCGCAGGGCTCCATGATTGTTGATATCGGCGGCGGCACAAGCGAGGTGGCCGTTATTTCCTACGGGGATATTGTGGTATCCAACTCCCTGCGCGTGGCGGGCGGCAAATTGGATGAAACCATCGTGCAGTACCTTCGGCGCGAGCGTAACCTGGCCATTGGCGAGCGCACGGCGGAGGAAATCAAAATCGCCATCGGCACGGCTTTCCCCGGCATCGAAAAGGGCGATATGGAGGTGCGCGGGCGCGATCTTATCACCGGCATGCCCATCTCGGTGCGCGTGACCAGCGCGGAGATTTTCTACGCCATGTCCGAGCCTATCATGCAGATCATCGAAATGATCAAGCAAACGCTGGAAAATACGCCGCCGGAACTGGCGGCCGATATCATGGAATTTGGCATTACCCTATCGGGCGGCGGTGCGCTTTTGAACGGGTTGGACAGGCTGATCTCGGCCGAAACTGGCGTGGCGGTGCGCGTGGCCGAAAGCCCGATGGAGTGCGTTGTGATGGGATCTGCCCGTTTCCTGGAGGAACTGGATTCCTACCACAATGTGATGTAAGACGGGAGAGGAAAGATGGCTCGTATCCCTTCGGCATTCAAGCCGCCGCGTAAAAAAGGGCAATCGGCGGTGCGCCGCATGCCCAAATGGCTGTGGGTGGCCCTGGCGGCAGTGGTGGTGCTGGTTGCCTGCGCGCTGATAAGCCCCAAAAACAATCCGGTCAGTACGGTTTTTTCCTTTGTGGCTCAGCCGGTGCAGCGCCTGGTGCAAAGCATGAAGGCTTCGCTTTCGACGGATAGCGCAACCAAAAAGCGCGAGGCGGAGCTTCGCATCGAAAATCAGGAGCTGAAAAACAAGGTGGCCCAGCTGGAAACCGAGCTGGCCGCCGCGGCCGAGGCTCGGCGGGATGCCGAAAAAACCGCCGCCCTGGCGGAGTTTGCCCTAAAATACCCCACCTATGAATGGCAGGCTGCCCGCGTCACCTTGCGCGATCCCGGCGGCTGGTTTATTACTTTCCGCATCGATAAAGGGGAAAAGGACGGCATTTGCAAAAATGCTACCGTTATGACCGAACAGGGCCTGGTAGGCCGGGTGACCGAGGTTGGGGAAAATTACGCGCTGGTGATGGCCATCATCGATGGACGAAGCGGGGTGGCCTGTGTGGTGGAGCGCACGCGCGATCAGTGCGTGCTCAGCGGCCAGCTGTTTACCGGCAAGGAAGATAACCTGTGCCAGCTGCAATATCTGCCTGCGGATGCCGATCTGCTGCCCGGGGACAGGGTGCTGTCCAGCGGGCTGGATGGCATATACCCCAAGGGCTTTTTGCTGGGCGTGGTCAGCCAGATTCAGCCTGCAACGGAGGATTCCGCCCGCAAAGTGCTGGTCAAGCCTGCGGCGGATTTTGCACGGCTTGAAAACGTGCTGGTGCTGATGAACACGGGCACGCAGGAGGGGCAACCGTAATGGCGTGGGGGATGACCGGCTTGATGGCCTATTTGGCCTATTGCCTGCAAATGATCGTATGGCCGGCCCTGGGCAGCGGCCCGTACCCCGATATGCCGCTGGCAGCCATGGCCGCGGCGGGCTGGTGCTTTGGCCCCTGGGCGGGCGGCGTGTTTGGGCTGGCGCTTGGCATTGCCGAGGAAGGGGTTTTCAGCACCGCCAGCTTTGTTTATGCCCTGCCCCTGGTGCTGTGCGGCGCCGGCTGCGGCTTTGTCCGCCGCCTGGATTGGCGGGGGGGCTGGCTGATAGCCGGTGGCATCTTGTTGGTGTGCATAGCGGGCCAGTGCGTGGCGGAGGGCTTGATTGCCGGCTTTGCGGGCGTTTCCTTTAGCCTGTCCGGTGCCATTTATCGCTGGATATTGCCGGAAATTGCCATGACAATGGCGGTTGGCCTGGGCCTTATGGCGCTGCTGGGGCGTTTGACCCGCAGCAGGGAGCCACGGCAAGGCGCCATACATTCCATACGGAGGATCGGAAACTGATGGATTGGAACGCACAGGAAGACAGCAAGCTTAGCCATTATCAGCTGCGGCTGCTGATATTGGCGGGCGTCTTTCTGGTTATGTTTATCGTGCTGCTGGTGGCGGCGGCCAATTTGCAGCTGGTGCAGGGGGAATCGCTATACCAGAAAAGCCTGGATGCCAAAACCCGCACCATCGTGCTTAAGGGTGCGCGCGGCATGATATTGGACCGCAACGGCCTGGTGCTGGCGCAGGATATCTCCAGCTATAATGTGGAGTTTTATCGCAACCCATCCAAAACAAAGGAAAAGGATTACACGGCTTATACGCAAACCCTGATGACAGCCATCGATATTATCGAAAAAAATGGCGGCAAAATAGAGGAAAACTTTGCCATCCGCCGCGATGAAAACGGGGAAATGATCTTTTACTTTGGCAATGTATCGGAGGAAGTTTATCAGAAACGCCTGGAAAAATGGAAGGAAAACATGTTCATTAAAAAAGCCAATCGGAAGGACCCTCCCGCGGCGATTTATTCCCTTTTGTGCCAGCGCTATGCCATCCCGCAGGATATGCCCTATGAACAGGCTGTCAAGCTGCTGGGCATCTGGCAGGAGGTTACCATGGCCAGCTATATGGCCTATGTGCCGGTTACCATTGCCTATAACGTCAGTTTTGAAACGGTCACCCAGATCGCCGCTATGGCTGCGGAGCTGGACGGCATCAGCATTGGGGAAAGCACGCGCAGGTTTTATCCGCGCGGCGCCTCTGCGGCGCACGTCATTGGCTATACCGGCCGTATTTCCGATTCCGAATTGCTTGCCAAGTATACCGACAGCACGGGGATTTACCGCTATGCCGCTACCGATATGGTGGGCATTACCGGCATAGAGGCCACCATGGAGGATGAACTCAGCGGCAACCTGTATGCCCGCCAGGGCTATAAAGTGGTGGAAATCAACAGCCTGGGCAACATTACAAGCGTTATCTCTACCAAACCGGCAACCGATGGCAACAATGTGGTGCTGACCATCGATGCCGATCTGCAGCGCGTTGTGGAGGATGCCCTGGCCAAAAACGTGGCTGCAACGCGAAAATACCAGGAAAACCGTTATGCATCCAACAAAGCCTACTATGATGGATTGGTCGAAAAACGCGGCTATGATATCTCCTATGCGGAGATGGGGGCTTGCGTGGTTATGGATGTGCGCACGGGGGAAGTGCTGGCGCTGGCCAATTATCCCTCGTATGATTTAAACCAGTTTGTTGGCGGCATTTCGGCGGAGGAATACGACAAGCTTTTGAACGATCCGGGCATGCCGCTTTTTAACAAGGCCATCGCCTCGCGCGCGCACCCCGGTTCCATTTTTAAGATGATCCCCGGTTTTGCCGCCCTGATGGAGGGCGCGACAACGCTGGATGAAACCATCAGCGATGAAGGGGAATACCGCAAGCACCTGTCCAGCGAAACGGCCAAGGGCCCGCGGTGCTGGATCCGCTATGGGTACGAGCAGCATGCCGATCAGGATGTCATCAAGGCGCTTAAAAACAGCTGCAACTATTATTTTTATGAAATGGGCTATCGGATGGGCATCGAAAAGCTGTATAACTGGGCTGCCCGCTTTGGTTTGACTACGCTGACCAACATCGAATTGCCCGGCGAAATGCAAAGCCAGGTAGCCTGCCAGAAAACACTGTACGATTTGGATAAGCCCGCCAGTGAGCAAACCTCCAACGATGCCAAGCTGATCTACCGCAAGCTGTGCGATTATCTGACGGGGATTTTTGATGAAATGGGCGTGCCGGTGGAGCAGACGCGCATTACCGATGCGGTGTCCATCATGATGCAGGCGGCGGTTTCCACCTCCGGCAACCATGGCGCCGTGGTGCGCGATGTGCTTATCAATACCCTGGGCCTGCCCCGCGCGGTTATGACGGCCAAACAGGTGGACAGCACCATCAACGAGTATCTTTACCAGATTTTGTGGACGGCCAACCGCACGCTGGTGGCCTCCATCGGGCAGGATCTAACCATGATTACCCCCATCGCTGCCGCGCGGTATGTTTCCGCGGTAGCCAACGGCGGGCTGGTATATGATGCGCATATCGTGCGCCAGGTGGTCAGCCCATCGGGCCGCATTATCAGCGAAACCCGGCCTAAACTGGTCGATGATCTGGGCCTTAAGCAGGAATATGTGGAAGCCGTACACGAGGGCATGCTGGAGGTGGTATCCGGCGAGGATGGCACCGCGACCAACGCCTTTGCCGGCAGCGCCTATGCGCATGAAATTGCCGGTAAAACCGGCACTGCGCAGGTATCGGATATCGATATCGAGCAAAACGCCTGGTTTGTCGCCTATGCGCCCCTGGAATCGCCGGAGATTGCCGTGGTGGTTTACATTCCCCAAGGCTCCTCGGGCGCAAACTCCACGGTGGCTGCGCGCGATATTTTTGAATACTGGCTGGGCAACCGGGACCGGGACAATACGCAGACGCTGCCGCCCGTCAACGGCATCGATAGCTAAGAAGGGGGAATTGGCGATGGGGACGCGTTTGGTCATTGCTTCCGGAAAAGGTGGCACGGGAAAAACCATGATGTGCGCTAACCTGGGGGCTGCGCTGGCGATGTATGGCAAGCGCGTGGCGGTGATGGATGGCGATATGGGGCTGAGGAACCTGGATATGGCGCTGGGCATGGAGAGCCGCATTGTCTTTGACCTGGCCGATGTTGCCGATGGCCGGTGCGGCATCGAGCAGACGCTGGTTCGCCACAGCCGCATTCAGACGCTGTACCTGATGCCGGCGCCGCAAAACCGCCTGCCTGCCGATGTGCCGGAGGAAACGCTGATGCGCGTCAGCGAAAAGCTGGCCGGTTTGTTTGATTATGTGCTGATCGACAGCCCGGCGGGCATCGGGCGCGGGTTTACCATGTGCGCGCAGGCGGCCGATGGCTTGATTGCCGTGACGCTGCCGGAGGCGGCGGCCCTGCGCGATTGCGACCGGATGCTGCGCATGGCCGGGCCGCAATACGGCGCACGGGTATGGACGGTGCTCAACCGCGTACAAAAGCGCGCGATGCGCAGCGGCCTTCAGGAAAGCATGGAAAGCGTGCTGATGACGCTGGATTCCCCGCCCGATCTCATCGTGCCGGAGGATATCCGGCTGGCGCAGGCGGTTGACGGCATGCCGGCCTCGGTCCGGCGGCATTCGCCCGGGGGCGCAATTATCCGAAAATTTGCGGTTAAATTGATCCGGGAGGGGGCGGCTACGTGAAGGCGCAGGAGCGGGAGCATCCGCATCGCAGGTGGCTGCTTATCTTTGGCGAGCCCATCCTTCCGCTGATTATTGCCCTTTTGTGCATATTCTCCATTGTTTCCATCGGCGCTTCCATGAATAAGCCGATGGTGGGGGACGAGGGCTTTTTTGAAAAGATACGCCTGCTGCTGGCACCTTCCTATGTGGGGCTGCAAACCCTGTGGAGCGTGCTGGGCATGGGCCTTATGCTGGCGATCGGCCTTATCGATTACCGGCTTTACGGCAAACTGGCGCGTTGGATCTACTGGGCCAATATCGCCATGCTGGTGCTGGTGCTGCTGGTGGGTTCCAACCAGCGCGGCACCACGGGATGGATTAAGCTGCCTTTCCTGGAAAAAATATTGGGCGAGCGCACCATCCAGCCTTCGGAATTGGCCAAGATAGCCCTTATTTTATGGCTGGGCAAACAGATTTCCCGTTATGAAGGCGGCATTCAATCCTTTAAACAGTTCCTGCCGCTGCTGTGCGGCTTCGGCCTGCCGTTTATCCTGATTTTATTACAGCCCGATTTTGGCACGGCCATGGTGTATCTGTCTATTTTTGTGGTTATGCTGTTTATCGGGGGCATCAACTGGAAGCTGATGGCCATCTGCGCCGGCGGCGTGGCAGGTGCGGTACCGCTGGCCTGGTTTGTGTTGTTTAGCGATACCCAAAAATTGCGGATACTGACGTTTATGGGGCTGGAGCTGGATGCCGATGCCGCATATCACCTGAACAAATCCACCATGGCCATCGGCTCCGGCGGGTTGACGGGCAAAGGCGTGTTTGATACGGGTTCCATGGGGCAGCTCAATTTCCTGCCCGAAAAGCATACGGATTTTATCTTTTCCATCGTGGGGGAGGCCTTTGGGTTTATCGGCGTTGTGCTGCTGATCGGGCTGTATGTGTGGCTGGTGCTGCATCTGATCCGCATCGCCATGTCCACACAGGATCGCTTTGGCAGCCTGGTGTGCGTGGGCGTGGTTTCCATGGAAATGGCCCATATTTTTGAAAACATCGGCATGACGATGGGCGTTATGCCCATCACCGGCATCCCCCTGCCCTTTATGAGCTATGGCGGCAGCTCCATGATGGCCAATATGATCGCCATGGGCATTATCATCAGCATTTCCAGGCGGCGGCCCAGGGAAACCGTCGATCCCAAGCGCATGGACGGCATGCTGCTGCGCATCGATCCTTTTAAGCGCCAGCGCAGGCTGCCCACCATCGAAAAATAACCCCTGTGCAGGCGGCCCAGGCAAGGCTGCCCGGTTATATGCATAAAACCCCAGGGCGCAAAAGGCGCTCCCTGGGGCTTTTGTTTGCCCGGGAAAGGGGTCTGTCCATGCGGGGGAGGGCATGGTGACGGGAAGCCTGAAGCGCGCCCTGCAGCCAAACCGGGAGGCGGGGCAGGTTTAGGCAAACCGGCATAAAAGCAAGGCGTGGGGCATATCCCCCAAAGGCGTTTCATACTTGCCGCGCCTGCAACATACAGTAAAAAAACAGGGGGGACAGCCATGCAATATGATGAATTTGGCCACCTGGATACACAGCCCATGCAGGTTATCGAGCCCTTAACGCCCAAGCCGGAGGCTGCATATTCCCGCCCGGCGGGGCGCATGGCCACGGCTGCCAGCCGCGCCCGCCACAGCGTCGACCGGGCCAGGCAAAAGGGCGGAAAATACTGGCACCTGACGATGCAGGGCATCGGTGCGGCAATGCTGCTGCTGGCGGCATGGGGGCTTAAAAGCCTTCATTTGCCCCTGACCGAACCCGTCATCAACACCCTGCGGGATACCATTACGTACGATCTGGATATGGATACGGTGCTGGGCAAGCTATATTTTGTTGGCAATTTTTTCCCGGATTGGGGCGATGCCCTGGGCGCGGGGGATACGGCTGCGCTTAAAACGCTGGAGGTGGCGGCGCCGGCGCTGGGGCGGGTATCGGGTAAGTTTATCTCGGACAGCCACGAGGTGCTGGATATCGTCTGTATGGAGGATCCATACGCCATGGCGGCGGTATCCGGGGTGGTGGAAAGCGTGGAGCAGGGCACAGATGGCTGGAAGGTGGTTATTCGCCATGTGGGCGGTATTAAAACCATTTACCAGCCGCTGGAAGCCTCCCTGGTGCGCCAGGGGCAGGATATCCAGCTGGGCGCGCCGCTGGGCGTGGTAGCCAAGCGCGCGGAGGTGCGCACGCTGTCCTTTGGCATGGAGGTGGCCGGCAAGGCCATCGACCCGCTGCAGGTGCTTATGCCGGCCGCACAGGGCGCGTAAGGGGCGGGGAATATGGAGGTAGGATCGGTTAGCGGCGTGCGGGTGCGCGCCAGTTTCTGGCTGCTTCCCATGGCCATTATGGCCATCTGGCTGGGGGATATCGCAACGCTGGCGGTATCCTTCCTGTCCATTACGGTGCATGAGCTGGCGCATGCAGCGGCAGCCAAGCGGGTGGGGCTTCAGGTGCTGGAAATTGAGCTGATGCCCTTTGGCGGCGTGGCCCGGCTGCAAAGCGCCGTTGCCCGCGGCCCGGGGGCGGAACTGTCCATGGCGCTGGCAGGCCCGGCCGCCAGCTTTATTCTGGCATGGGGCTTAAGCTTTATGGAGCGTTCGGGCTGGGTGGGCGGCAAATGGTGCGCTGCCATTATTTCCACCAACATGTCGCTGGCGTGCTTTAATCTGCTGCCGGCACTGCCCCTGGATGGCGGCCGGGTGCTGCGCGCGCTGCTTACCGGCCCCATGGGCTTTCAGAAGGCAACGCGCCTGGCCTCCTGCATCGGGGTGGCCATCGGCCTTGGCGTGCTGGGACTGGGGGTGATTGGTGCCATCAGGGGCATCTGGAATATCATGCTGCTGGGCGTGGGCGCCTTTTTAACGGTGGCTGCCCTGCGCGAGGGGAGGCAGGCGGCCTATGCGCTGGGCAAAACGCTGGTGCAAAACCGCCGCCATCTGGCGCGGGGGCCGGTGCGCGTGCGCACATTGGCTGCCCGCAGCGATTCCCCCCTGGGCGAAGTGGCCCGCGGTATGGTGCCGGGGGAGTACCATGTGGTATCCGTGCTGGATGCCCATCTTCGCATGATGGGCACGCTGGATGAGGGCGGTTTTTCGCGGGCGCTGGATGCCGGCGGGGCTTCCACTACGCTGGAGGAGGCCTTGCGCATCAGCAGCCGCGGGCGGTAGAGAATCTGGCAGAAAAGCGATAGGCTATATAAAAAATGGCCACAGAGGCCATTTTTTATCGGTATATAAGCATAGGGTGGGGCTGCGGGCCGGAAAAGCCGCAACACAGCCCTCATGCCTGCCGGGCTGCACCCTCCCCGGGAAATTCCACCACAATCCTTGTGCCTTTGCCCTGCTGGCTTTTTACGGTAATTTTGGCGTGGTGCTGGATGGCAATGTGTTTGACGATGGCCAGCCCAAGCCCGGTGCCGCCGGTTTCCTTGCTGCGGCTTTTATCGACGCGGTAAAAGCGTTCAAAGATGCGATCCTGATGCTCGGGCGGGATGCCGATGCCCGTATCGCTAACCGTCAGCATGACGCTTTTTTCAAGCGGCTTTACCTCCACATGTACCTGGCCGCCGGTGACGTTATAGCGGATGGCGTTATCCATCAGGTTATAGATAAGCTCGCTAAGCATGCCGGAATCGCCCCATACCATGGCCTTTTGTCCATCCAGGGACAGGGCAATGTTTTCCTTATCGGCATTAAAGCTGAGAAGCTCCATGTTGCCAAGCGCCAGCTCGTACAGGTCGACAGGCCCAAACTCGCGCTCGCCCGGTTCATCCAGCTCGCTTAATTTGATGATATCCCCAATCAGGGTAATCAGACGGCCGGCCTCGTTATGGATTTTTCCGGCGAAATCTTTGATATCCTCATCGCGCGCCATGCCGTTTTCAATCATTTCCGCATAGCCGGAGATGGAGGTAAGCGGTGTTTTTAATTCGTGCGAGACATTGGCCGTAAACTCCTGCCGCATCCGCTCGTTTTCCTCTTTTTTGTTTTGCTGCTGCTTGATGGCAAGGGCGAAGGGGGCCAGTTCCTTGTAAGGAATGTTGGTATCGATATCGTCCAGGTGCTCGGCCATGGCTTCGATGGGGCGTACCAGCTGTTTGGTCAGCAATACGGAAACCAGTACCGATAAAAGCAGCACCGCAAAGCCAATCAGGATAATGACGGGAACAATGTTATCCCAGGCGGCATACAGTGTGGCCGTCTGCATGGAAATGCGCAGCACATTGCCATCGTCAAGGCGAAGGGCGTAATAATAGGTGTTATAGCCCAGCGTGCCGGAAGTGCGCACCGCCTCACCCTGGCCATGCGCCAGCGCGTCGGCAATCTCCGGGCGGGCCAGGTGGTTATCCATGCTGCTGCTGTCCGCCAGGCTTTCATACAGCACCTCGCCATCGGCGGAAATCAGCGTTATGCGAAGCCCATTGTCCTGAAAGGCATCCAGCCCCTTGGGGGATTCCAGCGAGGGATAGGCCTGCGCCAACAGATTGGCGCTGATGGCCATATCCTTTTTGATTTGCCCATCAAATACATGGTGGAAGACAAACAGGCTCATCCCCGCTGTCAGCACCATGGAGATAAGGCCGATTAAAAGCAGGCGCATGTTGATTTTGCCTTCCATAGGCGTGGCCCCCTTTTTGCATCTATTCCAGCTTATAGCCAACGTTGCGCACGGTTTTAATGTGTACCCCTAAATCGCCCAGTTTCTGGCGCAGCGTTTTGATGTGCATATCCACCGTGCGGCTTTCGCCCTTGTAATCCGCACCCCAAACCTTGTCCATCATCTTATCGCGCGACAGCACAATGCCGGGGTTGGACAGCAGGTATTTGAGCAGCTCATATTCTTTATACGTCAGCTCGCAGGGCATACCGTCGGTGTGCACGGTGTGCTTTTCATCGTCCAGCTCGATGCCGTCAAAGCGGTAGATGCCGCCTTCCTCCGGCCCGGCGCGCCGCAGCACGGCTTTGA
Organism: bacterium; assembly: GCA_029006015.1. Taxonomy (GTDB): domain Bacteria; phylum Bacillota; class Clostridia; order Christensenellales; family SUG1161; genus SUG1161. Next base: position 1,006 of record JAQXFY010000194.1, on the reverse strand, counting down.
CGCGGGAGATAAATTCCATAATACCAAAGGGCTTTGTGATATAATCGTCCGCCCCGAAATCCAGCCCGCGCACGGTGTCCAGCTCCGTCGCCTTGGCCGTTACCATAATAACCGGCAGGCGGCGGGTGGCAGGCTCCGCCCGAAGGCGGCGCAAAAGCTGCAGCCCATCCTCGCCCGGAAGCATGATATCCAATATGGCCAGGTCGGGCATGCGGGCCAGGCAGGCAGCCAGGAAGGCTTTGCCCTCGCCAAATTCCGCCACCTCGTACCCGCTGTTTTTAAGCGCGTAGCTTTCCATCTGCCGGATGTTGATATCATCCTCCACGATGTAGATCATGCCAATCACCCGCCCTTAGTATAGACCATCAGATGTTTTTAGGCAAAGCATATTGCTTGCGATATTGCTCAAACAGGTTGGAAAAATCCTGCTCGCCGGAGGTCTTGATCTTGTTTAAATATTCATGCGTATCAAAACTGTCGTGTTCTACCTCGATCAGGCAGACGGCGATGTTGGAGCAATGGTCTGCAATGCGCTCGTAGTTGGTAATCAAATCGGAAAAGATAAAGCCAAGCTCGGTCGTACAATTGCCTTTTTGCAGCCGCTGGATATGGCGGGAGCGCAGCTGGTTTTTTAAAAGATCCACCACCTGTTCCAGGGGCTCCACGCGGGCGGCCAGGGCCAGATCATGGTGGATAAAGGCATCGACCGCCAGGTTGACCACATCCTGCACGGCGGCGTAGATAACCTGCAGATCCGCCACAGCCTCCTCGGAAAAGGTGATTTTTTTGTCGTCCATTTCCTTGGCCACATCCAGAAGGTTGACGGCGTGATCGCTCATGCGCTCAAAATCGCCGATACAGTGCAGCAGGGTGGAAACCTCGTGGCTGTCCTGCATGGACAGGCTTTTGCTGCTTAGCTTGACCAGGTAGGTGCCCAGCTTATCCTCGTACACATCGATAGCATCCTCACCCTCCAGTACGGCCTGGGCCTGGGAAGCATTAAATT
>JAQXFY010000193.1 GCA_029006015.1 bacterium | reverse complement strand
GCGCAGCAGGGCGCCATCGACCATTTCCGGATAGGCGTACAAAAAGCGCACCCATACATCGGGCGAAAGATCGGCCAGGGCTACCAGCAGCTGGGCCAGGCGGGGCTTTCCGTACAGATCCATCCCGTAGCGCGTGGTATCCTGTGCCACCACGACAAGTTCTTTAACGCCCTTTTCCACCAGGCCCTGCGCTTCCTGCAGCACCGATTCAAAGCTGCGCGAGCGGTAGGGGCCGCGAATGGTGGGGATGGTGCAATAGCTGCATCCGTTGTCGCACCCATCGGCCACCTTAAGGTAGGCCAGATACGGGGGCGTTGTCAACACCCGGGGCGGATTGGATACCCCCAGCGCATGGGGCGAGCCCACCACGCAGGGCCTTTTGGCCTGCATGGCATCGTCAATAACATCTCCGATGCGGTCATATTGCCCAACGCCCAGGATGGCATCGATTTCCGGCACCGCCGCCCACAGCCCGGCCGGATCGCGCTGGGCCAGGCAGCCTGTGGCGATCAACAGCTTAAGCGGCGGGCGGTAGGTAGCCATTTCCTTGAGGGTATCGATGGCTTCCTCCCGCGCGGGGCCGATAAAACCGCAGGTGTTGACGATCAGCACGTCGGCCTGGCGCGGATCATTGGTAAGGGTATGCCCCTGGCTTGTCAGATAGCCCAGCATATGCTCGGTATCGACGCGGTTTTTGTTGCATCCCAGGGAAACAACGCCAATTTTATAGCCCATTTATGCATCTTCCCCCATATCGGCCTGCTGGTTCATCATGCGGGCCTGTTCGCGCGAGATATAAACTTCCCGCGGCTTGGTTCCTTCCGCAGGGCCGATGTAGCCCTTGCTTTCCATGGTATAAATCAGACGCCCGGCGCGGGCATAGCCCACGCGCATACGCCGCTGCAAAAGCGAGGTCGATGCCTGCCCGGTTTCCGCCACGATCATCAGGGCCTGGGGCAAAAGCTCGTCCTCATCCTCCTTATCCTCCTTGGGTAAGGCGGCGGCGGTGGCAAAATCGGCGATGGAATGATCATACTCCGGCTCGGGGAACTGGTTTTTCAGGAAGGCGACAACCTGCTCCACTTCCTTATCGGATACATAGCAGCCCTGCACGCGCGTTGGCTTGGAAGCGCCGGAAGGATAATACAGCATATCCCCGCGCCCCAGCAGCTTTTCGGCCCCCGCCATATCCAATATGGTGCGCGAATCCACCTGTGCCGCCGTGGCAAAGGCAATGCGCGAGGGGATGTTGGCCTTGATGATGCCGGTGATGACGTTGACGCTGGGGCGCTGGGTAGCCACCAGCAGGTGGATGCCGGCCGCGCGGCCCATCTGGGCGATACGGGTGATGCTTTCCTCCACCTCGTTGCGCGCCACCACCATCAAATCCGCCATTTCATCGACGATAACCAGCAAAAACGGCAGTTTGTCCCCGCCTTCCTCCTGGATAACTTCGTTATAGCGGGCCAAATCGCGCACGCTGCGCTTTTCAAACAGATGGTAGCGGTTTTCCATCTCGTTTACCACCCACCCCAGCGTACCGGCCGCCTTCTTGGCATCCGTTACCACGGGGTATTTCAGGTGCGGAATACCATTGTACATGGACAATTCCACCACCTTGGGGTCGATCATGATCAGCTGCATATCCTGCGGCGTTACCCGGTACAACAGGCTGGTCAGGATGGTATTGATGCACACGCTTTTACCGCTGCCCGTCTGCCCGGCGATCAGCAGGTGGGGCATACGCGTTAAATCGGCCACCACATGCGCCCCGGCAATATCCTTGCCCAGGGCGACGGGCAGGCGCTGGGCCTGTTTAAAAGCGGCGCCCTCGATAATTTCGCGGATATAAACGGTAGAGATATCGCGGTTGGGCACCTCAATGCCGACGACGGATTTGCCGGGCACCGGCGCTTCGATGCGGATGCCTTCCGCCGCCAGGCCCAGGGCCAGATCATCCGCCAGGGCGGAAATGCGCCCGACGCGCACGCCCGGGGCGGGCTGCAATTCAAAGCGGGTGATGGACGGCCCGCGGCTGACCGATACCACCTTGGCCGAAATATCAAAGTTTTTAAGTGTTTCCTCCAGCACGCGCGCACGGCCGGAAGGATCCTCCCCGGCCGTGGGGCGGGGCGGTTGGGCAAGCAGCGTCGTGGGCGGGAAACGGTAAGGCCGCGCTGCCGGCGCTTGCTCCTCATCCGGGATAGCAGGGGTATTGCCCTGGATCGGTGCGGCCTCCGCAGCGGAAGGCGCCGCCTTAACCGGCGCAGGCGGGGTGATCTCCTCCGGCGCGGGGATATCGGGAATATCCTGCCAAATCATGGCGTTGGCATCATAGGGCACATCATAATCCGTGGGCGGCGGGGGCTCCATGCCGCTGATGGGATAGCCGGCTTCGGCCTGGGCGCAGGCCTGATCCACATCGACAGGTTCCTGCTGCAAAAGGGTGCCGTCAGCGCCCTCCCGGTTGGGCGCAGCCGCCGGTTGCTTCGACGCCGCCTGGCCGGATTCCTGATTGCCATCGAACATATCCTTTTCCCAGAACAGCGCGGGGTCGCCTTCCCGCCCGGGGCCCAGGGGGCCTTCCTCCCCAATGGTGGGCAAGCCCTTGACAATGGCCGGTGGCTCGGGCTTAACCTCCAGTTCATCAAACAAGCGCAGCTTACGCCCGCTTTTTTTATCCTGTCTGCTTTCTTCCGGCTCGCCGCCATCCACCTGGCCTACATACAGGGCGGCCCGGGCCTCCTGCTGTTCCTGCCGGCGCTGGGCGGCATGCTCCTGCACGCGCACCACGCCGCGCTTAACGGCATGGCCCGCGTTTTTGGCCGTATGCTCAATTCCCTCCGCCGCTTTTTTAAGCGACAGGTTAAACAAAAACGCCGCCGAACCGATAAGCCCGGTTACGGTAACGATATACGCCCCAATTTTGCCGACCAGCTTAAGCAGCGGCCAGGCCACCAGGCTGCCGAATACGCCGCTGCCCAGGCCGGGATGCGCGGCGCTGTATTGCCAGGAAACACCGATGCCGCCAAAGAAGCCCTTTTCGGCAAGGCCGATGGCACCCTCAAAAAACAGGTGATACAGCCCGCCCAAAAACAAAAGGGAGGCAGCCCACAGGATAATCTGGCCCGCTTTGGGTTTCCATTTTCCCTTGGCGCCCTGGCGGATCATCGAAATGCCCATCCACACCAGAAGCGGCAGCACAAAATAGCTGAGCGCCCCCAAAAGGCCATATAACCCCTTGCGAAAAACGCCGCCCAGCAGGCCGGTATCCTTGCCGATCAAAAGGCAGATGGCCAAAAACACGCCCAGTGCCACCAACACCAACCCGATGACCTCTACCCGCCTGTCCCGGCTGGCAGCAGCCTTGCCCCGCTTAGCCATGCCCCTACGTCCCTCCATCTGTTTTTATATACACAAAACCAGCTTTATGCTTAATTATACCGCAACCGTGCCGTATTTTCCACCCATGCCCCATATTTTCCGATCATTTGTTCCTGTTAAATCCACATCAGCTTACCCACCCGTGCAAAGCCCAACCGATAAAGCACCCCAATCCATGCCCGGGAAGCCGCCTGCCTGCCGGTTTATCCCTCAGTCTAGGCTTATCTGCCATTTTTTAAAGCTTTCCGGGTACATGTTACCAGGCCGCCCCATCCGTTTGGTGCGGCAGCGGCCGCTTGCTGCTTTTGCCCCGCCGTGCGGGTTGACCTTAATCAAATTGAAAGGCGTACAACCGGCACTCCAGGCGGCCGTTATACAGCTTGCGCTGGGAATCGGGCCTGCGCCCGATCAGCCGCCCCACCTGAGGATGGGCGCAGATCATGCGAAGGGAAACCTCCCCCGCTTCCCTGGCCGCACGGCCCAGCGCGGCATAGAGGGCTTCGGCCTGCTTTTTATCGCCAAGCCGCTCGCCATAAGGCGGGTTGGTCAACACCAGGCAGCCCGTCGGCAGCGGCGTGCGGCGCACATCAGCCTTTTCCAGGCGGATCCATCCTTCCAGCCCGGCACGGCGCACATGCTCGCGCGCCATGGCGATGGCCGCCCCATCAATATCGCGCCCGATAATGACCGGCTCGCCGGGCGGCGGGCGGTGGCCGGCGCGCGCCTGGTTCTGCTCGCGCACAATGGCCTCCCCGCCCCCTGGCAGCAGGGTATTCCAACGGGCGCATGTAAAGCTGCGCCGCTCTCCCGGGGCAACATGCGCCGCCCACATCGCCGCTTCAATGGGCAGCGTACCGCTGCCGCAAAACGGATCGACCAGCCTTCTTTGCCCGTTCCATCCCGACAGCAGCACCATGGCCCCGGCCAGCGTTTCGCGCAGGGGGGCCTCCCCCACCAGCGGGCGGTAGCCGCGCTTATGCAGCCCGTCCCCGCAGGCATCCAGCGTAACCGTAGCCACATCGCGCCGCACATCGATATGGATGGGATACAGCGCGCCCTGCTCGGCAAACCATTGGGCATGATACCGGGATTTCATGCGCTCCACCACCGCCTTTTTGGCGATGGCCTGGCAATCGGGCACACTCATCAGGCGTGAGGATACGCACCTGGCCGTTACCGGAAAGCATGCGTCCCGCGCCATCCAACTATCCCACGGCAGGCGCTTGACGCCTTGAAAAAGCTCCTCAAACGTAGCGGCCGGAAAGCGCGCCACCTCCAGCTGCACCCGGTCGCCCGCGCGCAGCCAGACCAGCGCCCGGGCCACCTCTGCCGCCCCGCCCTCAAAAGCAACCACGCCGTTTTCGGCCCGCACGCCCCCGATACCCAGGGCGCGAAGCTCCCGCGCCACAACGCCCTCCAGCCCCGCAGCGCAGGCTACCTGCCAGCAAAAACCTTCCTTCATGGCTGTTTCCCCGGCGGATTAAGGTTGTTGATGCGCATGCCGTTTACGATTAAATGGTAGCGGCAGCCCAGCGTGCCCGCGGCCCGCTCGCTCATCGCCATGCGGGACAGGTAAATTTGCATAAAATCCATGACGGAGGAGGTATCATCCATCTCCACTTCATAGCGGATGATCTTGTTTTCGTTATCGACGATCAGCGCGTTTTTCTTGATGGCGTAATTGACCCTGTCGTGGATATCCAAAGGATCATACTTGCCGCGGCGCACGCGGGTGCGGTGGGCATCGGATTTATCGGCCAGGATGATGGCCGCCGTGATGGGGGTAACGGGGAAGCCGTTCTCCTCCTCATGGTTGCCGATGGCCGCAATAATCTCGCAAATATCCTCCATCTCCATACCCATATCCCGCAGCAGGGGAAATACCAGCGTTGCCCCCGTCAGGCCATGGTGCTTGCGGTTGACGGCGTTGCCCACATCATGGATCCAGCCGGCGATGGCGGCCAGCTCCTGCATATGCTCGTCATACCCCAGCTCGCGCATGATGCTTTGCGCCGTGCGCGAAACATACCCCGTATGCCGCGGGCCATGCTCGGTATAGCCCAAACTGGCCAGCATGCGGTTGGCGTTTAGCACCAGCGCCTGGATATCGGCATTTTTATGCACCTGTTCCAGTGTAATCATGTATTGTCCTCCAACCCGGTCAGGGTTTTCATGGCCTCATAAGCAGGGTCCCCGGCAAATTCGCGCGTCATGCGCGGGGTGCCGCCCAGCGCTTCGATAGCATCGCGCACCTCCACATAGGAAAGGTAATCCAGATCGGGCGCGGCCAGGGCATCCTGCAGGGCAGGCAGGGCATCCTCATCGCCAAAGGCCCCCAGATAGGAAGCATACAGCGCGCGCTTGCCCTTCTCGCGCGCAAAAGCCTCCAGCAGCAGCTCCAACGTCCGCTTATCGCCCGGCGCGCGGCGCAAAATATCCAAAAAGGCTTCCTGCCCCCATGGGGTAGCCTGCCCAAAGCACGCATGCACCAGGGGGCAGACGGCGGAGGCATCCAGTTCGCACAGCCGCTCCGATGCCATTTCGGCCAGCTCATCCGCTTCATTTCCCCGGGCCACCCAATCGATATACAATGCGATTGGCTTTTGCGATTGCATTTCCCCCAGCAGGTTAATGGCCAGATGGCGGGCCTCCCCATCCCCGGCATCGCCCCCGGGCCCCGTCAGCAGTTCCATCAACGCATCCTCGCATGCGGGGCAGGCGGCGATGGCATCCAGAAGCGGCTCCGGCACGGAGATATCCTGGCTGAAATACGCCATCAGCGTATCCATCAATGCGGCGGCATCCATGGCCTCAAAATAGCCGCGCGGGGAAACGCCGCCCAGCCAGGCAGCGGGCCTTTCCAGCCAGGCGGCGTATTCATCGGGGATCGCAGCCTCCATCTCCTCGATCTTTTTAAAGCGCCCCTGGTTTTCCTCGATCCAATCGGCCAGGTATTCCGAAAAACGTGCGTCAATATCGTGCAGCATATTTATTCCTCCCCTTTGCTGGCCCGGCAGGCCATCGATGCCCAATAGGCCGCCTGGGCCGTTTGCCCGTCAAAATGCCGCCGCGCCTGCCGGATCTCACCCAGGCTAAGCGCAGCCGCGCAGTAGATTCCAGCCGCCAGATCCTCGATGATATCCAGCCGGGGCAGCGGCCAGCCGATATGGCGCATCAGCGCGTGGTAGACGGTATCCACCTGCGCCTCCCCGGCCATCCCCATTTCCCGCCGGGCCGTGCGGCGCGCCAGCTCCAACGCGGCATGGTAGCGGTCCACCGCCGGGCCCGTGGCCGGCTGGCGTTTGGGCCTCAGTTCCACCCACTCCCCGCCCATGCAGGCCAGGAAGGGCCCGCGCGTCAGGCGCATCAGCGCCTCCACCGCCTGCTGGCGCACGGCAGGCTCGCCATCTTCCCACAATAGCATCTCGCGCATCAGGTGGATGGCATGGCCGTCCGCACACTTTTCCAGGAAGGACAGGATACGCCCCTTGACAGAGCCGGTTCCCCATTCCAGCCCCCACCTGACGGTACGCCGGAAGGTGATATCCCTGGCCCAGGCTTCGGCTGCGCCCTCGCCCTCGATCCGGGCAAGCAGGGTAATCATCTCCGTAACCGCCTTTTCATGCGGAAAACGGTATTCCAGCGCCAGCTTTTCATCATCCTCCCGGGCAGGCTCAAGGGCCAGCGCCCGGAAATAAGGCGCCTGGATATCCATGGGAAAAGCACGGCACATGCGCTGCCAGATACGCGCCGCCTCCGCCCGCCGGCCGGCGTTATATGCCAGCGCCGCCGCCATATGCAGCGCCTGCGTCTCAAACCCGTTTAACACACCGGAGGATTTCATCAGCTGCCAGGCCTGCTCGTACCGGCCCATCTGCCCCAGCACCGCAGCGCCCATTCCCTTGGCGGCTTCATCGCCGTTTTGCGCCGCGCGTTCCACTTCCTCCAGCCACCGGTTTAAAGGGCCCTGTTCGCCGCGTTTGGCATAAAACAGCGCCAGGTTGCACCGCGCCAACACATCGCCGGGGTTTTCGTGCGCCATGCGCTGGCTGATGTGGATGGCCTCCTCCTCCTGGCCGGAGGCAAAAAGCGCCTGCGCCAGGTTATGGCGGGGCATCAGGGTGGTGCCGGCCAGCGCCGCCTGGCTCAGGTAAGGCGCCGCCTCCTGATGGCGGCCCTGCGCCAGGTATAAAAGGCCGTCCCTTGCCCAGACATCGGCTGCGGGCAGCACGCCCTCCCCCTGTGCGGCCTCCTCGCCGTCCACTTCCTCGATATGCTCGAGCATATCATACGCTTCGGCGGCATAGGGGCCGGTCTCATCGCAATCGATATATTCCTTTAAATATTGCGCGGCCAGATCCGCCCGGTTTGTTTTAAAAAAATTGCACGCCAGGCCAAAGTAGGCTTCCGGCACCTGGCGGCGGCCATAATAATCCAGCATCAGCAGCGCCCGCGTGGATAAATCGTACAATTCGGCCACATGCAGCGCCTGCGCATAATCCAATACAAATTCCGCGTTTTCGGGCTGCTGTTCCCATGCGCGCGTCAGATAGCCCATCGCCTGGGCAATGTTGCCATCCTCCAGATGGCGTACCCCGCGCCTGTGCAGCTGCTGCGCATCCTGCATAAAGGGCACCAGGGCCGTTGTGCGCTTGTTCATGCTTCCTCCCTTGTCGCGTATGTAAACCAAATCAATCCTGCATCAGGGCGCGCAGCGCCCCCTCGTCAAAAACATACCGCCTGCCGCAGTAATGGCACGTCAATTCCGCCTGGCCATCTTCTTCAATCAGGCGGCCAAGCTCCTCCCGCCCCAGCAGCCGGAGCGCGCGCTCCATGCTTTCCTTGCTGCACGGGCAGGCATAGCATGGGTTTTGCGTGGCCAGGATGCGGTAATCGCCGGGAAAAAGATCCTCCAGCACCTGCATGGGGCTGCGCTCGGCAAACAGCCGGCCGGGCCGGGACAGCCTGGGCCCAAGCCCTTCCAGGCGCTCGATAACATCATCCGGGCACCCGGGAAAAGGCTGGATAAGCACGCCGCCCGCAGCCAGCACGCCGGCCTCCCGGCTGACGGATACCCCCAGCGCCACCAGCGAAGGCTGCTGCTGGGATATGGCAAAATATGCAGCAAAATCCTCGGCAATTTCGCCGGTTTGCAGGGCGATCTTGCCCTGATAAGGCGGCCGGCCCTCGCGCTCGCGCGTCACGGTCAACGTGCCCTCCCCGATGGCGCCGCCCACATCCAGCTTGCCGTTTGGCTTTAAAGGCAGCTCCACCTCAGGGCAATCGACATATCCACGCACATTGCCGCCCGGATAGGCCACCACATGGATGCCGCCGATGGGGCCTTCCCCGCGGATATCCAGGCCAAGGCGCTCCCGCTCATCCTTCAGCTGCACGCCCATCAGGGTGCCCATGGTCAGCGTGCGGCCCAGCGCCGCCGCCGCCAGGGGGGACAGGCCGTGTATCTGCTCGGCCCGGCGCACGATGGCCGCCGTATCGGCCAGCAGCACCGCCGCCCATTCCTCGCATGCCAGCGCGTGCACCACGCTGCCCGTATCCGAAAAAAACTGCTCCATTGCTTCATGCCCTCCCGGCTACAAAATACCAGCGCTCATCCCGCTCCCCCGCGGGGCTGCGGCGGTCATCCCCCAGCACCTCGATGTGGCTAAAGCCCGCCTTTTGGAGGGCCTGCGTCAATTCCTGCCGGGAATGCGCGCGCTGCAAATGGCGCTCCTCCATACGGCGGTAGCGGCCGTCGCCCTCGCGCACAAAGATAGCCAGCTTCATGGAAATAAGGCGCGATTTGGCATCGAATACATTTTCCCATACATAGGCTGCCGCGCCGCCGTCATCACCAAAGGTGCGGTTGCCCAGCACATGCTCCAGCTTATAGGGCGTGGAAACATCAAACACAAGCCTGGCCCCCGGCAAAAGCGCACCGTACGCCCGGGCAAAAAAGGCCTCCACCCCCGCCGGATCGGTTATGTAATTGAGGCCATCGCACACCGCGCAAATGCCATCCTGCGGGCGGTGAAGCGATAAAGCCCGCATATCCTGCAGGGCAAAATCCACCCGCACGCCCATGGCACGGGCATTTTGCTGGGCAACGGCCAGCATATCGGCCGATGCATCCACCCCGGTCACCCGCGCGCCACGCCTGGCCAGCCTGCAGGCAATCGCCCCGGTGCCGCAGGCAACATCGCATACCCGGTGGGGCCCATCCCCCTGAAGATCAAAGGCCTGCCAGATAAAATCAGCCCACGCATCGTAATCCACGCTGCGCATCCAGCGATCGTACACGGGGGCCAGTTTTTCATACGCCATCTATTGACGGGCTGCCCGCTGCCTGCGCTTGACCTCGGCCCCGATGAGGCCGGTTTCGCGCGCGCTCAGGCCGCCCCACCCTCCCTGTTCCAGCTTTTCACGATACCCAAGCGCCACCGCAGCCTCGTACCGGGCGCGCTTTTCCGGGGTAAGGTATGCTGTTTTTTTCATGTTAAACGCCTCCCATCCTTTTTAATAGGATGGGCGTTTGCCACCCGGCTTAACCCTTTTTACCCTTCTTTTTTCCCTTGCCGGAAGCCTTGGCCCGGCCGGCGTTGCTGCCGCCTTGCCCCTTAGCCCCGCCCGGCGCATCGGGATGGGTGCTTTTTTTAGCCGCCATCGTATTGCGGTGCGCACTTTGCAGCCCGCGGTCGATAATGGCCCCGGGAATGCGCGGGTTTAAGTACCGGTCAAACACGCTGTGGGCGTAGGAGGTGGCAATCAGCATGCTCAGCGCACCGCCGATCAGCGAAAAATACACAAACAGGGCAATCATGCCATAGCTTACCCCGGCGATGGCATAGATGATAACCGGCAGCCCCACGATAATCAGCAGCACGCCCAGCGCAAAGGGAAAACGGCCAATGGCCATCCAGAAGGAATTGCGCCACAGATACCAAAATTTCATCCGGTAAGTGGCCATCAGGGGATAAACAAAGATGTTCATCATAACAAAGATCAACGCCAGCATCAAAATAAAGATGGCCGAATAAGCAAATACCGGCACATCGGCGGCGTTGCCGATATAGAAAATATAGGCATTGACCAGCACCAGCAGCACCACGCCGTTTACCGCCTGAATGCCCAGGGACTGCTTCCAGTGCTGCTTGATGCCCGCCCAAAAACCATCCCAGGCCCAATCGTTTTCGTCATAGGCCCAGGTATTCATCACGCCGGCCAGCCCGGCATAGCCCAGGCCCCCCAGCACCAGCAGCGGTATCAGCACCATGGCGCCCGTCAGGATAATGGGGGCCATCTGGTTGAGGAAAAACGTAAAAAACTGGCTTTGATCGGAAGGCATGCCGGTTGCGATCACCTGGGACAGGTTGGTCATCATCAACAGCACCCACAAAAATACCGGCAGGTTAAAGATCAGCCAAAGCCCGTTCATGCCAAACAGCTTCCAAAAGCGCACCTTGAGGACGGTCCAGAACAATTCCATGCGCGTTTTGGGCATATCTTCCTTGCGCAAATCGCCCTTGCGCGGGTCCCCAAGGGTTAGTCTTTCAAACCAGCCGGCCAAATGGCAGCCCTCCTTTATTCTTACAGCGCGCCTACCAGCGCCAGCAGGATGCCGGTGCCGGTAAACAGAATCGATTCATCAAAACAAAACGCATCGCTATGCAGGGGCATGGCACCCTCGCGCCCGGCCCCCAGGAAAAAGTACGCCCCGGGGCATTCCTTTTGATAATAGGAAAAATCCTCCGCAATCAGCTGGGCCTGGGCATCATACGCCATGTCCCCCACGATAGCCCGCACGCGCTCGACACACTGCGGCGCGTTATTGACGGCGGGGTAATAGGTTTCCTCCACATATTCGGCCTTGACTTCGTACATTTCCTCCACACTATGGATAAGGCGCATCAGCTGGGCCTTGAGCGAAGCATAGGTATCCTCATCAAACGTGCGGATAATGCCCTCCATGCGGGCCAGATCGGGGATGATGTTGCGGCGGTTGCCGGCCTCCAGCTTGCCGACGGTCAACAGCGCCGGGCTCATCGGATCCAATCCCCGGGCGATGATGCCCTGCACCTGGGTCAAAAAGCTGGCGGCGGCCAGCAGGGCATCGCGTCCATGCTGGGGCATGGCGCCGTGGGAGGGTTTGCCGTGAAAGGACAAAACAAATTCCGTGGTCGAAGCCATCAGCGGCCCGGTTTTAAGGCCGATTTTGCCCTGTGGTACGCCCGGGAAGATGTGCATGCCGTATACTTCGTCCACATCGGGGTTTTTCAAAACCCCATTTTCCACCATGGGGTGCGCACCGCCGATGGATTCCTCCGCCGGTTGGAAGATAAGCACCACATTGACATCGGGCTGAAGGTGGCCGGCGCTGATGGCATGGGCGACGCCCAGCACCATGCCATATGCCCGTCATGCCTGCAGGCATGCATAAAGCCCGGCCGGGTAGAGGCAAAATCCAGCCCGGTCTGCTCCGGGATATTCAGCGCATCGATATCGGTGCGAAGGGCAATGGTGCGCGTGGCGCTCGGGCTGCGCCATACCGCCTTGACGCCGGTACCGCACATGGGTTCCACCTGCCAGCCCTCCAGCTGGGCCAACGTATCTAAGATAAAGCGCTGGGTTTGATGTTCCTCAAATCCGATTTCCGGAATTTTATGAAGTGCGCGGCGTATGCGCACGATTTCCTGCTGCCATTGGGGCAAAAGCGTGGGCACCATAAAAAGCCCTCCCTGCTAAAAGACTTCTATTTATCATACCGCGAAAGGCCATGCATTGCAAGCGCGCCTTGACGCGCCCCGGCGCATATGATAGAATAAGCTGTCGTTATGGTGTTTGCCATAGGGACGACAGTCAGAGGCGCGTCGCATGGAAGAGTCCTGCGGGGAAGGGTTTGGGGCCCTGTGATCCCGCATAAAAGGCCACGACGCCGAAGGGGGCCGGGCGCCCAACGCCAGCACCCTGGTTTACGGGACAATATCCCGTCAACTGTCACCGCCAACGCGGTGGAGCGCTGCCTGGAAAAACGATGATTACAGCCTAGGCGTTTGGATGCCGGGCGGCCGCATTGTTTTAAGGTTGCAGCGCATCTTGGGCGCTGCATTTTTTGTTGCGCACCTTTAGCTAGGGGGATTTGATGATGTCCAGGATGTACAACATTGCCGTTGTCGGCGCTACGGGTATGGTGGGCCGCAAGATGCTACAGGTATTGGCCGAGCGTAAGCTGCCGATGAAAAACCTGTATTTGTTTGCTTCCGCCAGATCCGCCGGCAAGCAGATCACCTTCGAGGGCAAGCCCTATACCGTGGAAGAGCTTACCGATACCTGTATGGACGGCAAGGATATCGATATTGCGCTGTTTTCCGCCGGTGCTTCGACCAGCCTGTACTTTGCGCCCATCTTTGCCAAGAAGGGCACGGTGGTTATCGATAATTCCAGCGCCTGGCGCATGGATGAAAATATTCCCTTGGTGGTGCCGGAGGTAAACCCCGATGCCCTGCGCGCGCATCATGGCATCATCGCCAACCCCAACTGCTCCACCATC
>JAQXFY010000192.1 GCA_029006015.1 bacterium | reverse complement strand
TACGGGGAAAGGCCTTTTTGCTTGGCAAAAAAGGGGATAACCGGACCTGGCTTTATCGCCTGCAAGGGCCAGGCGGAAAGCAGCCAGGAAAGGTGCCTTGTCATGGCGGGGATAGGTGCTGGGGAAAGTTATCGGGGAATGGCATAAAAAGCGGCCTGCTTTAGGGCGGCGGATTGCGGCGATAAAGCGGGCAGCGCCGGAGAGGAAAAAGCGTTGTATCTGCCGGGGGAACCTGCACTACCGTGGCCGCCATTTAGGGCCAAGCCGTAGCCCTGCGCAGCATGCTTTACAGGCAGGGGGCAGCCGTGCATGCAGGCAGGATAGGAAAGAAGGCTCCATAACGCCTGATGAAAAGGCGTGGGCAGCCCTGATAAAAGGCCAAAGGGCAAGGCAGCAGCCGGCCAATGGGCTTTCTTTACCTAAAATCCCTTGCGCGCGGCGCGCCGCCATGCTATGCTACTGCCAGCGAAACCGGAGGAGGATGTAACATGTTTATTTTTCCCAAAGATATTATCCAGGCGCGCCAGCATCGCGGGCAGCAGCCGTGGGATGCCTTTTTGGCCGAGATGACCGAAGCCGCCGATGCTATGCTGGATGTGTATTATCCCGAAAGCGAGCTGGGGGATGAGCGCAGCCTGTTCCGCGCGCGTTTGTTTTCCCGCGCGGTGCTGACGCTGGCAGGCATGTATATTTATAGCGAGGATGAAAAATACGCCAAGGCAGCCTGGGCGTATATCGAGGATGCATTTACATGGGAATACTGGTGTGCGGAGCCTTCCGTCAACGAGGTTGGCCAGCCGGTGGAGCTGGATCTGGCCACGGGGGAGATGGGCTTTGCGCTGGCCAATGTCTGGACGCTGCTGGAAGGCTGGATGAGCCAGGAGCAAAAGCAGCAGATCATCGCCCAGTGCGACAAGCGCCTGTTTAAGCCTTATCTGGCCCTTGTGGATACGGAGGATGTAAATGTCTGGCCGTGGTGGTACATGTGCCGCATGAACTGGAACTCGGTATCCAACGGGGGCATCCTGTGCATTGCCCTGTGCCTGGAGGATATAGATGCGCTGGCTGCCCGCTGCATCCCGCTGGCCCTGCGCGCGCTCGATGAATTTGCCGATTCCCTGCACCCCGATGGTTCCGGCGAGGAAGGCATTGGCTATTGGCTGTATGGGCATTTGTATTTCCTGTATGCCGCCATCAGCCTGGAAAACGCCACGGGCAAAAAGTATGCGCCGCTGGACAAACCGGGCATGAAAAATACGCTGGATTTCCCCTTTGATTTTTCGCCGGACGAGGCGGGGCTTAGCTTTAACGATGTCAACTGGTTCAACCCCACCGGCGGGTTGTATGTGCTGGCCAACCGCACGGGCGAAAAGCGCAAGGTACAGGCGCTGACGCAGCGCTTGCTGGATTTCCGTAAAAAATTCGATAAGCACCCCGTGTTCTTAAAGGAAACCGCTTATATGTGGCCCAGCGAGGTTTTTGCCCTGGCCTTCTGCCAGGATGCGTATGATCCCAGCAAAATCCATGCCGATATGCCCAAGGTTAAGGTTTACCCCGATAACGGCTGGGGCCTGTTTACCGCCAAGGATGGCCTGCGCATGGCGCTGCGATCGGGCTCGTCCAACGTCAACCATGGCTGCCGGGATCTAAACGCCATTGTCGTTGCCAAAAACCGCGCGGTGATGATTGAAAATTGCAGCAACCACCCCTATCCCCAGGGCTGGTTCGGGCCGACGCGCAAGCTGTTTTTCGAGGATAGCTCCGCCGCTAAATCCACGCAGCTGGTCAACGGCATCGGCCAGACAGGCTATGGCGAGGCTGCCTTTGTGTGGGACGAAAATTCCATGACAAGCGATGCCACCGCCATGTACGGTGCATTTATGAAAAAAGTCGAGCGCCGTGCCGAGGTTACCCAAGAAGGGATGAAGCTGACCGATACCTTTGCCCACGAGGGCAAGGGCGACCGTATTATCCCCGAAAGCCGTTTTTATACCGCGGGCACCTTGCAGCAGGTGGACCAGAACACCTGGAAGATCGAGCGCGGCGGCGAAACCATTACGCTGCAGTTTGAAGCCAACGCGCCCCTGGAATTCCGGGTGGGGCAATCGGTGCCGTCGGTGCCGGAGTATGACAGCCTGAACATGCTGCGCGTCTTTGTGCCGCGGGGCAAGCTGACCACGGTTATCACAACGCGCATCTTTTAACGCATCATGGGGCGCAGCACCCGCGGCCGGCGAGGGCTGCGCCCGCTGCTTTTGCCCGTAGGCTGCGGTGTATGCCGGGGGGCGGGGCGGAGCGTAGGGCGATGTGCCTGCGGCCGCTGTTCCCATGGGTTGTGCAGCGGCGCTGCCGGGCACGGATATTGCGTTTTTAGGAGGATATGATGATTTCAGCCAGGGATAAGGCCATTCTGCGCGAGTTGGCTGCCAGGCAGGCGGAAATTGCCGCGCTTCCCGTCATGAAGGAGCGGGAAAAATGGTGGTATGATTTAAACGATGGCAAAACCACCCATCCGTTGGTGACGTTTGAGTTTAACGGGCCGAGGGAGGAAATCTATCCCGATTGCCGCTGCGAGGGCAGCCTGGCGCGGGAAATCGAGTATCAGCTGATTACCAACTTAACCGATTACCGCCTGGCCGATGATGACAGGGTGATTCCCGGTTGTGTGTGGGTGCGCGTGCGTAACGGTTTTACCCCCTTTGGACGCGAGGTGCAGCAGCGCCATGCCACCTATTCCGATGGCCGCAGCTCCATGGGGTATCAGGATATTCACCCTGTCCAGGATTTTGAGCGCGACCGCGCGGCCTTTGGCCCTTCCACCTACACGGTGGACGAGGGCCTGGTGCGTACGGCGGCCGATGCCGCCCAGGTACGCGAGGCCATCGGGGATCTGCTCGAGGTAAACATGCAGTTCAGGCCGGTTACCTTTTATCCTGCGGCCTGGGTGCTGGGCATGATGGGCATGGAAAGCATGCTGATTGCCCTGTATGACGATCCGGATGGATTTCATGAGGTGATGGGGCGCCTGACCGATGATATGATGGCTTATATGGATAAAATCCAAGCCACGGGGGCCATGCTGCTAAATGGCGACGGCTCGTTTTTAAACCAGGGCTCCTGGGGGTATACGCATGATCTGCCCCGGCCCGGCTTTGATGGGCATATCACGTTTGGCGATGTATGGGGGTATTCCAATTCCCAGGAAACGGTATCGGTATCGCCCGCCATGTATGATGAGTTTTTCTTTACCTATATCGAGCGCTTTGCCAAGCGGTTTGGGCTTTTTGCTTATGGCTGCTGCGAGCCGGTGGACACCATTTGGGAAGGCAGCCTGTCGCGGCTTAAAAACCTGCGCAAGCTGTCCGTTTCGCCCTGGTGCAACGAGGAAAAGATAGGCGAGTACATCCGGGGGAAAAAGATCGTCTACCACCGCAAGCCGTCGCCCAATTTTATCGGGGTGGACGATGTGTTTGATGAACAGGCCTTTGCCCAGCATATGAAACGCACCGTGCTGGCCGCCCGCGGCTGCCCGCTGGAGGTTACTTTCCGCGATGTGCTGACCTTAAAGGGCGAACCCCAGCGTATGCACCGGGCGGTGGAAATTGTGCGCGAGGCCTTTGACCGGTATTACCAGGGCTGATTTTATGCGCCCCGTGCGCAGGGGCGCTTTTGCGTATCCAAGCGTAAACCCATGGAACATTGGCCTTGCAGGCGGCCTGCGGTTTGGCAACCGTGCCGCCCATGCAGTATCGGCAGCAAGCATAAGGGGGATGACCATGACCGACCGCGAGATTTTATTGCCGCTGGCCCAGCGCGTGATGGAGGAGGCCCAAAGCCAGGCCATGCAGCAAAAGAGGGAATTATGGCGGCGCCATAACGCCTTTATGGCAACGCCGCCGCCCATTTATGTGCGCGCTTTTGCCGCGGCGGAGGTGCCCGAGGTCAACATCCGCGCCTGCCAGGGGGATATCGCCCGGCAGGTGGAGGGCATGCTGCGCGAGCTTGTATACAGGGTCGGCCTGGGCGATGATTATATCATCGAGCCCTGGCTTAAACTGCCGGCTGTTTATGCCTATCCCGCTGATAATGCCCACCGCTGGGGGCCCGAGATCCGGGTGCGCCGGCCCAAGGAGGAGAGGGGGGCTTTTGTTTTTGATCCCCCGCTGAAGGAAGAAGAGGATATTGAAAGCCTGGTGGTGCCGCGCCATGCCATTGATGAGCCTGCCACCCGGGAAAAAATCACCCGGGCCAACGAACTGATCGGCGATGTGCTGCCTGTTTATGCCGACAGAAGCTGCTTTTACCAAATTTGGACGGCGGATATTTCCACCGATCTGGCCTACCTGCGCGGGCTGGAACAGGTGATGTGGGATATGTATGACCGCCCGGAATGGCTGCACCGCCTGTGCGCCTTTTTGAGGGACGGCGCGCTTAAGGCCCAGCAGGAATGCGAGGATGCAGGCGATTGGTCGCTGCTTAACCACCGCAACCAATCCATGTGCTATTGCCTGGGGATGGAGGACCCGCAGCCGGTGTTTGGTGTGCCCCAGCATATGCTGTGGGGCCGCGCCGCCGCACAGGAAATGGCGCAGGTATCGCCCGAAATGTGGAATGAATTTGTGTTTGAATACCAAAAACCCATTTTGCTGCGCTATGGCATGGTCAGCTACGGCTGCTGCGAGGATATCACCACGCGCATCCCCTATTTAAAAACGCTGCCAAACCTGCGCCGCGTAGCGGTTACGCCGTGGGCTAACCTGCGGGCCTGCGCCCAGCAGCTGGGGCGCGATTATGTGGTCTCCTACCGGCCAAGCCCGGCCGAAACCGTGGCAACCTCCTTCGATAAGGAGCGCGTGCGCGCCATCCTCAGGCGGGATTTTGCCGTGCTGCGCGAGGAGGGCTGTGCATTTGAAATTAACCTGAAGGATGTCGAAACGGTATCGGGCAACCTGGCCGCGGTGCCCGGCTTTGTACAGGTGGCACGGGAAG
The DNA here is from genome assembly GCA_029006015.1 of bacterium. Lineage (GTDB taxonomy): Bacteria > Bacillota > Clostridia > Christensenellales > SUG1161 > SUG1161. The sequence continues at coordinate 1,969 of JAQXFY010000192.1, read as the reverse complement.
AAATCGGCCGGCTGTCCTGGTAACCGGACGGGGCATGGCCGGCCGGCAGGGATGCTTCCAAAGCGCCTATCGATTGCGATGGGCGCTTTTTTGTGCCCATCATCCGGGATGGGTGCACCGGCCGCGCCGCCAATCCGGCACGGCTGCCAGGGATATGGGGCCACTGTAAGCGGAAAAGGTGCATCGGGGCCGGCGCGCGCTTGCGGCCTTTTGCAGGCCCTTTATGGGCTATGGGGAGCCGCGCCCATGGGCCAATGAAAAACCGGGCCAGGCAGCCTGTGGGCGGTGGAAAAGGCGGGCTGCGGGAGAAAATAAAAACAGGATAGGACATAGGCTTGACAGGCTGCCAGGCTGTCGGTATAATGCCTGCGTAGCCAGGGCTGCGCGTTGTTGCGGCGGCCCTTAGTACGGTAGTATGGTAGCAAAGGGTGGGGAAAATGGAATATGTCATTTTAGGGGTATACGTCCTTGTGCTGGCCGGGATCGCTTTTTTTGCATCCCGCAAGTCGCGCACAGCGGACGATTTTTTATTGGGTGGCCGCAGGGTGGGGCCGTGGCTTTCGGCCTTTTCGTATGCCACCAGCTATTTTTCGGCGGTTATTTTTATCGGATATGCCGGGCGCAACGGGTGGAATTACTCGCTTAGCGCCACGTGGATCGGCATCGGCAATGCGGTGGTGGGCAGCCTGCTGGCCTGGTGGGTGCTGGCGGGGCGCACGCGGCGCATGACGCACCGCCTGGGCGTTTCCACCATGCCCAGCTTTTTTGAAAAACGCTATGGTTCCCGCGCCATGAAGATTATCGCGGCGGTAGCCATCTTTATTTTCCTGGTGCCTTATTCGGCTTCGGTCTATCAGGGGTTAGGCTACCTGTTTGAAGCGGTGTTTGGGCTGAACTTTGTTTATTGCATGGTTATCATGGTGGTGCTGACCGCCGGATATCTGCTGGCGGGCGGCTACTTCACCAGCTCGTGGACGGATTTTTTCCAGGGCATCGTTATTTTGATCGGCATGGGCCTGATGTTCTTTTATGTGTTTACCTCGGACCAAGTGGGCGGCTTTTCCGAAGGCGTTCGCCGCCTGCAGGACATGGCTGCGCAAAACCGTACGCCGGCGGTTGGTTCCGCCCCGTGGCAGGGATTGTGGGCTACGGTTATGCTGACCTCCCTTGGCGTGTGGGGCCTGCCGCAGATGGTGCATAAATTTTATGCCGTGCGCGATGGCAAGGCTGCGCGCCGGGCGATGATTATTTCCAGCCTGTTTGCCCTGGTGGTGGGCGGCGGCGCGTACCTGATCGGCGCATTTGGGCCGCTGTTTATTACTGATGCCCAGTTTGCGGGCGAACTGGGCGGCACGTTTGACCGTGTTGTGCCCGCCATGCTGTCCGCAGCGCTGCCCAAGGCTCTGATGGCGCTTATCGTGGTGCTGCTGCTGGCGGCATCCATGTCCACCCTGTCGGCGCTGGCGCTGGCCTCCTCCTCCTCGTTGACGATGGATCTTATCAAACCTCTCAAAACCAACATGGGCGATAAGGCAACCAAAAACTGCATGCGCCTGCTGTGTTTGCTGTTTATCCTGGTATCCATGGGCCTGGCGCTTAAGCAGGTGGCGGCCATGCAGACGCTGATGAACTTTTCCTGGGGCGTGCTGGCGGGCACCTTCCTGGGACCCTACCTGTGGGGGATTTGCTGGAAACGCACCACCACGCAGGGGGCCTGGGCGGGCTTTGCCGGCGGCCTGGTGACGGCGCTTGTGCTGATGCTGGTATGGAAATTTAATGCCGCGCGTTCCCCCATGGTGGGCTGCATTTCCATGGTGGTATCGCTGGTGGCGGTGCCGGTGGTCAGCTTGTTTACAAAGCCCGATGCAAAGCTGGTGGAAGCGGCATTTGGCAGCGATGAGGGCCAAACGGATACGGCTAAATGACGGTTATGCAACAAGGCAGCAAAGGGCGCCCGGGTGGGCGCCCT
>JAQXFY010000191.1 GCA_029006015.1 bacterium | reverse complement strand
GCTGGTCAAGGGCGTTATCATGGGGCATATGGGCAAGGTGGCCGTATCCGCCAACGCCATGACGGATGTTGTTTTGCAGCTGGCCACCATGTTTATCTTTGGCCTGGCCTCGGCGGCGTGCGTCATGATCGGCAAAACCGTCGGCGAACAGGATTATGCCCGTACCCGGGCTTATTCGCGCACCTTGCAGGCGCTGTTCTTTTTGCTTGGCATTGCGGCTGCGCTGCTGACCTATTTCATCCGGCCGCTTGCGGTTTCCTTTTATGATGTAGAGCAGGGTACCCGGGATATGGCCATGCGTTTTATGACCATGGGCGCCGTTACCATTTGGGGAACCGCCTATGCGGCTTCCTGTTTTACGGGCATCAACCGCGGCGCCGGGGATGCGGCCTTTGTGGTCAAGACGGATTTATTCTTTGGCTGGATCATCGTCATCCCCCTGATGGCGCTGGCGGGGTTTGTATGGAAGTTGGATCCCATGTGGGTGTTCTTCTTTTCCCGCATCGATCAGATCGGCAAGGTGTTTTTTGCTTATTTCAGGCTGCGCGGGAATAAGTGGATCCGCAATGTTACCCGCGATTAAGCGGCCGACGGGGCGTGCTTTTTCGTATCAATCCATTTGGGGGCAAGACCCCCTGTTTGTGCTGCCGCCTTTTTAAAATGGCGGCTTTTTATTGCCGGGCTTAGATAAAAATTCTATTTTAAAGCAAATAAACGGCGCCGCGCTGATCGTATGCGCATGGCAGCCCCGGAATATAACGGGCGGGGCTGCCCTTTGGCATGCCATAACCCCTGGCGTTTGGCGGCGCGGCCGGGGGCGTATACATGAATAACCCTGCCGGCTGCATAGTGTGTTGGCAGGGGGGATGCGGCGTGGCCCAGAAGAAAAAACGCAAGCGGCGCTTGCCGGAATTGGCCGGGGTGCCGTGGGAAATATGGATGGATGGCAGCCGCGTTTGGCTGTTGGGGTTTGCGCGCGTTGTCATGGAAAACCACCGCGGGGTGGCCCGCTGCCAAACCGATGAAGTTGTTGTGCGGCTTAAAGAGGGCAGCCTGTGCGTTAAGGGAAATGGGCTATCGGTTTCGCATATGGGAAAGGATCATGTATCCGTCGATGGGCATATCGATGCGCTGCTAAGGGGGGACTAATATGGATGCAGTCGCCTTGCTGGAGCGCAAATGGAATGGCCGCGTCCGCGTGACGCTGCAGGGGCTTGGCATGCAGCGCGTGTTGGCGGTGCTGCATGAAATGGGCATTGAAATCGAGGATATGGTGCGCCTGAATTATATGACGTTGGCCATCACCATTCGCCCGCGGGATATCCCCAAGCTGGAGGATGCCCTTGGGGAAATGGCCATTACCATCGAAAAAGGGCAAGCCACCGGCTGGTTGGGCCTGCTGAAGCGCCTTGGAAGGCGTTATGCGCTGTGGGTGCCCCTGGCAGTGGGCGCGCTGCTGGTGGGGCTGTATGCCACGCGCATCTGGCGTGTGGAGATAACGGGCTGCTACCAGATCCCCCAGGTGGCCATAGAGGATATGATCAAAAGCTATGGCTTCCGGCTGGGCATGGAAAAAGGCGGCATTGATGTGCGCGAATGGCAGCGGCGGCTGATGATGGAATTTCCCATCCTGCAATGGGTGGGGCTGCATACCGATGGCGTCAAGCTGGTGGTGCAGGTAAAGGAAAATGATCCGCCTATCGGCATGGCGCGCAAACAGGAAGGCGATATCGTTGCGGTAATGGATGGGATCGTGGAGGAAATCACCGTGCTGCGCGGGGTGGCCATGGTTAAGCCGGGCGATCGGGTGGTGGCGGGCCAGGTGCTTATCCGCGGCGTTATCACATGGCCGGAAAACGGGGAAAAACCGGTGGCGGCCGAAGGCAGCGTTAAGGGCAGAATTTTTAGGGAGGCCGTTGTATCCGCCCCCATCGTTGCCGAGCGGGAGGTGGAAACCGGGCAGCGCGCGGTCAGGCGCGTGCTTAAAATCGGTTCCCTGGCTTTTCCCATCGATGGCCAAAATCCATTTGATCGTTATACGGAAACAACCCATTTTAAGCCGCTGGGCGGGGCCTATTCCGTTTTCCCCATCGGCGTGGAAACCACCGAATACCGCCAGACGGCCACCACCACCGAGCAGGTGGACCGCGAAAGCATGGAAAAACAGCTGGTTTACCAGGCGGAACGCCAGGCCATGGCCGCTTTGCCGGAGCGTGCGGATTTTACCGACAGGCGCCATGTATGCGATGTGGTAGGGGAGGAGACAATGGTGGTTTCCCTGTGGGTGGAAGCGGTATGTGAACTGGCCGGCCGGCCTGGTCCCGGGCAGGAGGCGCCGGAAAACACGCCGGAGGCCCAATAAGCCGGCTGCCGGCAAAATGGCTGCTTGTTTAAAAAGATAGATATATAGCCTGCAGGATGTTGGAGGGGCTATCGAGGCCTCAGCATCGGCTGCCATGTGCCCCTTTGCGTGGGGCAGCCATTATGCCGAAAATTTTACCCGCACCCGGGAAAAATGAGGGAGGAAAGCGGAAAAAGCCCATCATGCACATCGGGGTTGGGTGAGGGCGGGAAAATAAAAAAGCGGCAACATGGGCACAAAAGCGTGGGGGCAGGTATCGCCGGTTGGCCGCCGTTATATAAAAAGATAGTTGCTGTAACCGGCTGATGCAAAGCGCTTTTGGGCAGGCTTGCATTGCCTGCAAAACCGCAATATAATATTGTCACCGGCAACGCCGGAATATATGCTTTGGAGAATGCTGTTTGAAAAACAACAACACCTTGGAGATTGTGGGCTGAGCCGGGAGGCCGCCATAATCTCGTGCCTCCCGAAAACCATACCATCATTTTCAGGAGGAGTAACCATGAAACCCTATATCATTCGCAAGGAAACCCCGGCCGATTACCGTACCGTTGAAAACCTGACGCGCGAGGCATTCTGGAATGTTTACCGCCCCGGCTGCCTGGAGCATTATGTGCTGCACCTGTTCCGTGACCGCGATGACTTTGTTCCCGAACTCGATTTTGTCATGGAAGTGGAAGGGAATATCATAGGCCATGTG
>JAQXFY010000190.1 GCA_029006015.1 bacterium | reverse complement strand
TGCGGTGATCCCCATGGGGCAGCATGGTATGCCCAGGATGGGGCATGGCGTATGGCGGCTGAATATAAAAAACGCGCTGCGGGTATCCGCAGCGCGTTTTGCCGTTTGGCAAGCGGGCTTATCAGGCTTTGCCGTTGCAGCCCAGTACTTTGGTGATCTTATGCTCCACCAGCTCGGCCACCAGATCGCGTGCCGGGGCCAGATAGCTGCGGGGATCAAACTGATCGGGATGCTCGGCCAGGTGCCGGCGCAGCGCGGCGGTCACCGCCAGGCGCAGGTCGGAATCGATGTTGATTTTGCACACGGCCATGGAAGCGGCCTTGCGCAGCATATCCTCGGGCACACCCTGCGCGCCGTCCATCTTGCCGCCGTAGCGGTTGATGATATCGACATACTCCGGCACAACGGAGGATGCGCCGTGCAGCACGATGGGGAAGCCGGGCAGGCGGCGGGAAACCTCCTCCAGAATGTCAAAGCGCAGGCGGGGTTCGCCTTTGAATTTGAAAGCACCGTGGCTGGTGCCGATGGCGATGGCCAGCGAATCGACGCCGGTTCTGTTGACAAATTCCTCTACCTGATCGGGATCGGTGTACATGGCGTTGTCATCGGAAACGTTGACATCGTCCTCAACACCGGCCAGACGGCCCAGCTCGCCCTCGACGGTGATGCCGCGATCATGCGCGTATTCCACTACCTGGCGGGTAACGGCAATGTTATCCTCGAAGGAGTGATGGGAACCGTCGATCATGACGGAGGTAAAGCCGCCGTCGATGCAGCTTTTGCAGATTTCAAAATCCGCGCCGTGGTCCAGATGCAGCGCGATGGGCAGGCCGGAATCCTCGACCGCGGCCTCGACCAGCTTGCGCAGATAGATGGGCTTGGCATATTTGCGCGCGCCGGCGGATACCTGCAAAATCAGGGGAGCGCGCTCCTTGGTGGCAGCCTGGACGATGCCCTGAACGATCTCCATGTTGTTTACGTTAAAAGCGCCGATGGCATAGCCGCCTTTATAGGCGCCGGCAAACATATCGCGCGTATTAACCAGTGGCATGGATGTTCCCTCCTTAAATCCAAAATCGTCATCTATTATAACAGAAATACAGAGCGGTTAAAAGGGGCGGCAGGAGGCCGCTTTGCAGGCGGCAAAACAGGGCCCCGGCGGCGGGGGCATGCAGGGAAAACAGCGCCGGGCGCCGCTCATCCGGCGGCATAGGGGTTAGGATGGGCCGGGTTGGATATACTAATGTATACCGTGCCCCGGGGCGCGGCCTGCCCTTTTGGCGCGGGGGGATTTTTGCATGGCGATGGGAATCCATCCCCGCGTGCGGGCCGTCAAACGGGTGTGGCTGCTCATGTAAAAGAACATGGGCAGCCTGGGGATGAATGTGATATAATAACGCCAGCGTGCGTATGAAAGAAAGGACTGTTAGCCATGAACGATGTGTTGTTAAGCGTCGTGGTACCCATGTTTAACGAGGAAGAAGTGATCGCCGCCACGCACGACCGCTTGGTGGAGGTGCTTTCCGCCCTGGAAGACAGCTGGGAAGTGGTGCTGGTGGATGATGGCAGCCGGGATAAAACGCTGTCCATCGCCCAGGCCTGGGCCGAGCAGGATGAACGGTTCCGCCTGGTTTCCTTTGCGCGCAACTTTGGCCATCAGGCCGCGGTGACCGCGGGGCTTGAGTATGCGCGCGGGCAGGCCATCGTCATCATCGATGCCGATCTGCAGGACCCGCCGGAGCTTATTCCCCGCATGTTGGAGCTGTGGCGGCAGGGCTGGGATGTGGTATACGGTAAGCGCAGCGAGCGCAAGGGCGAAACCGCGTTCAAAAAAATGACGGCTTCCGCATTTTATAAGGTGATGTCCGCCCTGACGGATGGGGTGGTGCCCAAGGATACCGGGGATTTCCGCCTGATTGACCGCCGTGTGCGCGATGCCATCCTGTCCATGCCGGAGCACGGGCCTTTCCTGCGCGGCATGGTGGCCTGGGTGGGCTTTAAGCAGGTGCCGCTGGAATATGTGCGCGAGCCGAGGTTTGCCGGCACCACCAAATACCCCTTAAAAAAG
>JAQXFY010000189.1 GCA_029006015.1 bacterium | reverse complement strand
GTGGCGGAGAGTGGCGCCCTTCCAACCCACGGCACCGTTTGGTGCAACTGATTTCGAGCCTTTTATGGTTCGTGTCAAAATCGGTCAACTTCGTACCAGCTTCGGGCAGTTTCGTCCAGGCTAAAAGCCGAATAAAACAAGGCTGTTTTGCCCCTCAAGCCTTACCACACCCGCATGTTTGCCCATTTGGGAGAGAAGCCCAAAAAGGCAGGCGCGATAGAACAAGCGAATGCGCCGCATCCATACACCGCAAAACATTGCAAACCGGCGAAATCTGTTTTAAGGTGTATCCCGTATATCCATTCAGCCGCCCAAGTAGGCTTTTTTAATATCGTCGCTGGCCATCAGCTCGGCGCCGGTGCCGGACAGCACAATTTTGCCGTTTTCCAGCACATACGCCCGGTCGCAGATCTCCAGCGCCTTGTTGGCGTTCTGCTCCACCAGCAGAATGGTGGTGCCGCTGTTTCGGAAATCCCGGATGATGTTAAACACCTCGTCCACCAGCAAAGGGGACAGCCCCATGGACGGCTCATCCATCATCAGCAGCTTGGGGTGGCACATCATGGCACGCCCCATGGCCAGCATCTGCTGCTCGCCGCCGGACAGGGTTCCGGCAATCTGGTTTTTCCGTTCACCCAACCTGGGGAAACGGGTGCAGGTTTGCTCAATATCCCGCTTGATCTGCGCCTTATCGCTTTTGGTATAGGCACCCATCAGCAAATTTTCATACACCGTCAGTTCCTGGAACACCCGGCGCCCCTCGGGCACCTGGGTCATGCCCATACGCACGATTTTATGGCAGGGAGTGTGGGTGATATCCTGCCCGTCATAGATGACCCGGCCGCTCTGGGAGGGAATCAGCCCGATGACGCTTTGCATGGTGGTGGTTTTTCCGGCGCCGTTGGCACCGATAAGGGTGACGATCTCGCCTTCATTAACGGTGAAGTCGATGCCCTTCAGGGCCTGGATCACACCGTAATAGACCTCCAGACCGGTCACTTCCAATAACGCCATACTCTCACCCTCCGATATACGCCTTAATGACCTCCGGGTCATTCAAGGCAGCCTGTGTATCGCCCTGCGCCAGCACCGTACCGAAATTCAGCACCGTCAATTCGTCACACAGCCCGGCAACAAATTTCATATCGTGTTCAATGAGCAGCACCGTCATATCGAAATGATCCCGGATGAAGCGGATGATATGCATCAAATCCTCGGTTTCGTGGGGATTCATGCCGGCGGCCGGCTCATCCAGCAGCAGCAGCTTGGGGTTGGTGGCCAGCGCCCGGGCGATCTCCAGCTTGCGCTGTTTTCCGTAGGGCAGATTGCAGGAAAGGTTGTTGCGCTCTTCCAGCAGGCCGAAAATATCCAGCACTTCCTTGGCACGGTCCCGCATGGCCTGCTCGGTGCGGTAATGCTTGGGCAGGTGCAGCATGCTGGAAACAGGATCGCAGCGGAACTGGGGCTGATTGTGCAGCCCCACCATGACGTTGCGGATAACGCTCATATTGCTGAACAGCCGGATATTCTGAAAGGTTCGGGCAATGCCCTTGTGATTGATGGCCTCCTGCGATTTGCCGTTGAGGATCTCGCCCTCCAGGGCAAAGGTGCCGGTGGTTGGGGTATACACGCCGGTGAGCATATTGAACACCGTGGTTTTACCGGCTCCGTTGGGGCCCACCAGGCCGTAGATTTGCTTCTTGCGCACATCCAGATTAAGCCCTTCCACCGCGCGCAGGCCGCCGAAGGTGATGCCCAAATTTTCCACGTGCAAAACAATGTCAGCCATCGGGGAAGCCCTCCTTTCCGGTTTCGTCCTGGGCGGGCAGCGCTTCCTCGGTACGCAGATCTACGCTCAGCACCTCGTCCATGGGGATTTTGGTGGGAATGCGGTTCCATACGGCGCTGTCGTCCACCACCGTTTCCGCCTTGCGTTGAACCCGCTTGTCCAGCCAACGCTTCAGGCTGAACATCTCCCGGTATTTTTGCAAAGCAGGGGCATTGTTGAACAGCACCACCACAATCAGAATCAGCGCATACACCAGCAGCCGCAGCGCCGCCAGATCGCCGGACAGATTATCCTGCAGCAGGAAATTGATATACGTGATCAGCGTCGCCGCAATGATGGAGCCGTTCAGGCTGCCCATGCCGCCCAGCACCACCATCACCAATACTTCAATGGAATAGTTGTACGAGAAGAAGGAGTACATCACCGGGGTGGCAAAATGGCCGTAGATTACGCCGGCAACGCCGGCAAAAGCCGAGGAGATGACAAAAATCAGCAGCTTATAAAAGGTAACGTTTACGCCCATGGCCTTGGCTGCAATCTCGTTATCCCGAATGGCGGTAACCGCCCGCCCGTGCTTACTGCGGATAAGATTCTGGCTGAGGAACAGCACGATGATAACCACCACAAAAGCCACGATGAACAGGGAAGAAGGTTTATACGTCTTTGTATTCAAGCCCATGGCGCCGCCAAACCAGGGCAGGTTCTTGAATACATTCCGCACGATCTCGCCAAAAGCCAGGGTGACGATGGCCAGATAATCGCCCTTGAGCCGCAGGGCAGGCAGGCCGATGATAAAGCCGAATATCGCTGCACACACACCGCCGATAAGCATGGCAATAATCAGTACCATGAGCGGGCTGTTGATGACCGCATGCAGCTGATTGGCGCAAAAGCAGCCGATATAGGCGCCAACGCACATAAATCCGGCATGCCCCAGGCTCAATTCCCCTAAAAAGCCCACCACCAGGTTGAGAGAGATCGCCATAATGATGCTGTAAGCAATCCGGGAAAGCAGACCAATGGTGGAACGCCCCAGCATACCGCCTGCATTGAGGCCGATCATCGCCAGCAAAAAAGCGATCAGAATGAAGTAGGTAATGCTATATTTAAGCTTGAAAGATTGTTTGATATCCCGTAAATATCCCATAGCGTTACACCTTGACCCTTCTCTTTTTCCCCAAAATGCCGATGGGCTTGACCAGCAGGATGAGGATCAGCAAACTGAATTCGATGGCGGTAGTGTACGCACTGATGGCGGGAACACTCAGGCAGATTTTTTCGATGACCCCCAGCAGCACCCCGCCGATCATGGCGCCGGGGATGGAGCCGATACCGCCGATTACCGCTGCCGTAAAAGCCTTGATGCCGGGCATGGAACCCAGTGTGGGGCTGGTGGAAGGAATCTGCATCAGGTAAAACAGGCTGGCGAAAGCGGCCAGCGCCGAACCGATGGCAAAGGTGACCATAATGATGCGGTTGACGTTGATCCCCATCAGTTGGGCAGCCCCCCGGTCCTCCGACACGGCCTGCATGGCACGGCCGGTGCGGGTACGCTTGACGAACAGCGTTAACCCGGCCATGATGAGGGCGCCGACAATCAGCGTGATAATGGTTCCGGCACTGATCTGGGCCCCGGCAATGGATATTTTAGGAAAAGCAGGCAGCGTGACCGGCCGGGATTGGGCGCCGAAAACCAGCTGCGCCACGCTCTGTAAAAAGTAGCTGACGCCGATGGCCGTAATCAGCACGGCCAGAGGGGACGCACCCCGCAAAGGCTTATAGGCCAGCCGCTCGATAATGATACCGGCCAGGGTACAGACGGCGACGGACACGAGTATGCCCAGCCAAGGATTGCCGGTGACATTCAGGATGACCAGAATGGCATAGGCACCGACCATGATGATATCACCATGGGCGAAATTCAACAGCTTGGCAATGCCGTACACCATGGTGTACCCCAAAGCAATCAGCGCATAAATAGCGCCTAAGCTCAGTCCGTCTAACAGTGTACTCATAGGCTATCCCCTCTTTTTCATCCTGCCTGCCACCGGGTTATTTCGGATAAAAGATAAGGCGCTGCCGACTTATCCTTTATCCGAAATAACCCGTATGACGCTCTATCCGCCGGCCGGGCAGCTACACCCGGCCGGCGGGCGGAGAATCATACGGGCCGCAGGGGAATTATTTGCTCAGGTCAACAATAACGGGAACCTTGTTGCAGGCGCCGCTGGTCTCCCAGGTCATGGTGCCGGTGGTGCCGGTGTAGGAGAAGCCCTTGTCGGTGATGGCAGCTTTCACCTTGTTGCACAGATCGCTGGCAGAGATGGAGGCATTATCCACGCCGGCAGCCTTCATGCCCTCGAAGATGACGTATACCGCATCGTAGGCATCCGCCGCAAACTGATCGGGATCGGCGTTGTACTTTGCCTTGTAGGCGCTTACAAACGCAGACACCTTGCTGTCCGTGCTGGCCACATCAAAGGGGGTGATGTAGCGGATCTTGTTGGTCACGGTAGCATCGAGCTGGCTCTTGATGCCGTCAAAGCCGTCGCAGCCGAACAGCTCGGCCTTGACGCCCTTGGCCACGCAGGCCTTGGCGACCAGACCGGCCTCGGTGTAGTAGAAGGGCATAAAGATGACTTCGCAGTCCTTCAAAGCTTCCACCTGGGTGGAGAAATCCTTGTTGTTTTCCTTGTCGAAGGTCTGCACCGTAAAGGTTTTATTCTCGGCCTTCATCTCCGCCTCAAAAGCGGTATAGATGCCGGTGGAATAGGAATCGCTGGTATCGTAGATGGCGCCGATCTTGGTGTAGGTCTTGGTCAGCTCTTTGGCAGCCAGCGTGCCCTGATCGGGATCGCCGAAGCACACACGGAAGATGTTATCGCCTTTTTCGATAACGGCTTGCTCCGAAGCGGAGGGGGTAATGGCAAACACGTTATCGGCCACAGCCTTATCTGCAAAGGCTTTGCAGGAAGCGGAGGTCACGCTGCCCAGGGAAATCTTCATGCCGGCATCATACAGCGCATCGTAGCCGGTGCTGGCATCCTCGGCGGTGGCTTTGTCATCCTTCATATCAAAGGACAGCTTGACGCCGTTGAGCCCGCCGGCGGCATTGATCTCATCCACAGCCAGCTGGGCGCCCTGCTTGACGGAAATACCGTAGGAGGAAGCATCACCGGTCAGAGGGCCGGTGCAGCCGATCATAATGGAGTCGCCACCGGAGTTGCCGCCGCAGCCGACACAGGCTACTGCCAACAGGGCGACTGCCATCACAATGGCAGCCATACGGGTGAACTTTTTCATAACACATCTCTCCTTTATATCAAACAGGGGTGTACCCCTGTATTGATACCGCAATAACAGAAAAACGGTTCTGCTATTTTTAGCAGAACCGTTTGCGATCCCCGTTTCAGACGGGATTTTTTAACCGCATGGTCTGCTTTTTCAGCATAAATACCAATACCATAAGCAGCAGGGCCGGCAGAATAATTCGGCCGGGGACAGCCCAATTTGCCAGCGCCCACAGGCTAATTCGTACAAAAATAAAAACGGACACCACCCACAGGGCGATGTCCGACAGAGCGACATGGGATGCAGAAGGGCAAGAGGAAGACGCCGAAGCCTTAAAACAGGCACCGGTGGATGTGGTACGTTTGGTCGCACAAGCAAACATCCGCATTCATCTTCCTTTCAGAATTTTGTGCCATTATACGCCCGATCTTTAGCGTTGTCAAGGACTTATGGCCGGTTTGCACGCATGAAGCACCGGTTTTTCCGATATCAAAAGACAACAAACAGGATGCCGGCTAAAAATTTTGATATGGGCTTTCCCCTGTAAAAGGTTGGCAGCGCCGCGCAGGCGCCGTAAGCGCGCTTGCAAGCGCACAGCCGCAGCAAGCGTGACTTAGGGCGCAAAGGAGGGGCAGCGGCGTGAGTAAATTGAATTTTTGCCGATACTCTTTATTTTATCGTTCAAAAGAAGTAAAATCGCCATAGTATGCGATTTCTGATTGACAAATTAAAATCGTCGCCCAGCAGAGAGAAGGAGAAGCTTTGGATACATATTGGTATTGCGGCGTTTTGGTAAAGGGGATACAAACGGTATATTCTTACATCAGCGATACGGGGGAACTGCCGCTTGACTCCTATGTAATGGTGCCCTTTGGCAGGCGCAATGTGCAGAGAACAGGCATTGTAAAATCCTGTGCAGAATATGCGGCAGAGGATGCGCCCTACCCGGTTAACAATACAAAACATATCCTCCGGAAAGCTACAGCGGAAGAATATGAAAACCAACCGCCGCTTCCTTCGTTTCATGTCAGCGATGACATCGAAGATGACTTGGAAGAGGTAAATTACTATATTGGCGTAGAAGATTGGGAGGAAGTTTTTGAATGGGCAACCCGCAACCATGACTATCCGGATGAAAGGACCACCCGGAAAGTTATCGAATGCTATGAACTGTGTTTAAAGCATGATATGCCGGAAGCCGCATTGAATCTCGGTACTTTTTACTATACCGGAAGGCTTGTGGAGCAAAACTATCCAAAAGCATACGAGCTTTATAAGATAGCGGCAGATGCAGGCGTGCTTCGGGCCATCTGCAACTGCGGATATTGTTTTTAT
>JAQXFY010000188.1 GCA_029006015.1 bacterium | reverse complement strand
GGGGGCGGCTTACCGGCAAGGCACCGCAAACGGCAGGAGTCCCCGGGGCAAAAGGCGATAGGGCAACCGGGCTTTAGGCCCTCGCCCCTTGGGCTGTTGGGAAAACGCCCCGTGCCCAGGCGGGAAGAGGCGGTAAGATGGGCGCTGACATGCACCGGCCCAGTGGTTATGCAGCCCCTGGGGATCAAGCGGTGGATGCACGTTGAAAGCCGGTGCGGCAGGGAGCGGCCGGGCTGCCTGCGTGAAAGTTTGGGCGTTTTTGCCATGTATGCCTGGGCGGAAAGCGGGGCATGGCGGCATCCGGCCAAGGCGGTGGGCGGTGAACGCCGGATGGCGCGGCTTTTGCAGCAACCAAACGCGCACGGCGTGGCCGGGAGGCACGATAAAATTGCCGTGGGTTGAAGCGGCAAGGTAGGAGAGGAAAACATGCCAAAGCTTATCTTACATACGGTTACCGGCGAGGTAGCCCTCGATGTACAAAAGGGCATCACGCTGATGGAGGCACTCAAAGCGGCGGGCTATGCGGTGGATGCACCCTGCGGTGGCAGGTGCTTTTGCGGCAAATGCCAGGTTTGGGCATCGGGGGCGCTTTCGCCCATGCGGGAAGCGGAAAAAAAGCTGCTGACAGCCGGGCAGATCGCCGATGGGATCCGGCTGGCCTGCGCGGCCACGGTGCTGGGCGATGCCGAGGTTACCCTTCAGGGCGCAGGCAGCGCGCAGATCGAAACCGGCGGGGAAAAGCTGGCGATTTTGCCGGATGCGGCGGTTAAGGCCGTGGATTTTTCGGCCCCGTCCCCCACGCTGGAGGATCCCTGCTCGGATATCGAGCGCCTGGAAAAAGCATTGGGCCGGCCGGTTGAGCTTTCACTGGAGGGGCGCAGGCGCATCACGGGCCAGCTTGGCGCATGCGGCTATGCCGGACAGGCCTGGATGATGGGCAATGCCCTGCTTGGCGTTATGCCGGGGGATGCCGCTATGCTGGGGTTGGCGGTGGATATCGGCACAACGACGGTTGCCGCTTTTTTGATGGATTTAAGGGATGCCCGCGTGCTGGCAACGGCGGCTTGCGTCAATCCACAGCGGGCCTGGGGGGCGGATGTCATCTCGCGCATAGATGCCGCCCGGCAGGCGCAGGGGGCCGGGGAACTGCGGCAGGCTATTTGGGGGGCCATTGGCCAGCTGCGGGATCAGGCATGCACGCAGGCCGGCGTGGCGGCGGATAAAATAGCCCATATTGTGCTGGCGGGAAATACCGCCATGATGCATCTGGCTGCGGGGCTGCCTGCGGAAGGCATCGCGGTTTCGCCGTTTGCCCCCGTCTATTCCCGGGGCTTCGAGGTGCCCGCGCAGCAGGTAGGGGCGCAGGGCTTTCATCCGGGGGCTATGGTTTCCTTCCTGCCCGTGGTGGCGGGGTATGTCGGCGCGGATGCGCTGTGCGCCGCGCTTAGCTGCGGGATGGATCAAACCAACGAAATTACCCTGATGCTGGATATCGGCACCAATGGCGAGATGGTGCTGGGCAACCGGGATGGGCTGTGGGCTTGTTCCACGGCGGCCGGCCCGGCTTTTGAGGGGGCGCATATCCGCTTTGGCATGGCGGCGGTATCGGGCGCGATATCGCGCTTTTCGCTGGAGGGGGATAAGCGGGTATGGCAAACCATTTCCGATGCCCCGCCCGTGGGCATTTGCGGAAGCGGGCTGGTGGATGCCGTGGCGGCCCTGGTTCAAAGCGGCGCCATCGATATGACGGGCCGTCTGGATGATGTGCCCGATGCTTTTTTGCGCGAGGTGGACGGCAAGCCCGCCTTTGCCCTGGCGGACGGCCCGCAGGGGGAGGTTTGCCTGTGCGCCCGCGATATTCGGGAAGTGCAGCTGGCCAAAGGGGCTATCGCTGCCGGTATCGACGTGCTGCTGCGCCAAAGCGGCCTGGGTGTTGGCGATATTACACGCGTATGCCTGGCGGGCGGTTTCGGCAATTGGATGAATCCGGCTTCCGCCTGCACCATCGGCCTGATGCCGCCCGAGTTATTGGGGCGGGTAAAGCCCGTCGGCAACGCGGCCGGCACGGGCGCGCGCATGGTGCTGGCCAACCAGGCTTGCCGTAAAAGGCTGGAGGAGATGCGCGGCAGCGTGCGTTATATCGAGCTTTCCATCCGCCCTGATTTTCAGGAGCTTTTTGCCGAGCATATGCTGTTTGAGGAGGAGTAACCATGGACCGTCAAGCGATTTTGTCCGCTATCCTGGATAGCTTGCCTTATCCGGTGGTTTTTGTCGATTGCGATTTTATCATTCGTTACATGAACCGCATGGCCGATTATCATTATCATACCGAGCGCGGATATCCCTGCCTGATCGGCCGCAGCCTGCTGGAGTGCCATAACCAGGCTTCCCGCGAAAAAATTACGGCGGCGGTGGAAAAACTCAAAAACCATGGGAATGAGGTTTTTATCGGCGTCAGCGTCAAAAACCAGCGCCTGTATATAAACCCTGTGCGCGATGAAAAGGGCGAGTTGATCGGCTTTTTTGAACGCTGCGAAATGAACCTGCAAAAATAAGGAGGGGTACGGTATGCAATGCGGTTGCCCGGATTGCGGAAGGCTGATGGTTCAGGTGCAGCGTGGGCTGCAAAGCACATGCATTTGCCCGGAGTGCGGGGTAACCTGCCGTGCATGCATGGGCGGTACGACGGTGCCGTTGACGCGCAGCGCCGTGCAGGCCATGAAGCCGGATGAGGACGATGCGGAAAATAACGCAGAGTATACCGGGCGGGAGCGGCAGCCTGATTGAGCTGCTGCCCGGCGCGGGATGCCCTGCGCCATGAGGCAGTTGGCCGGGGGCATGGCCAGCCAGTACCCGCGCGGCTTAAAAGCTGCATGGCGGGCAAAGGGCGGCGCATAGAAAGGCGAAGCCCTGTTTGGGCTGCTCTGCAGGATGCAAAGGGCAAAACCATGCCCAATACGCAGGCATGGCGGCTGATTTTTGCCGGGATGCGTGTAAAAATGCAGCCTGTCAAGGGAAAAGCCTTGACAGAAGGAAGGAAAAGGCATATACTGTATGCTGTCAAGGGGAAAACCTTGACAGCGAGGTGCCAAAATGGATGCTTTTGTTCGTATGGGCTGGCTGCTGGATTACTATGGCGGCCTGCTGACGGAGCATCAGCGCGCGCTGATGGAACTGCATTACGGGCAGGATCTGTCGCTGGGGGAAATCGCCCAACAGCGGGGGATCAGCCGCCAGGCCGTGGCCGATGTGCTGGGGCGCGCAGGGCAGACGCTGGAGGATATGGAACAAAAACTCGGTTTGGCGCAGCGGGCGATGCAAACCCTGGCCCATGCCAGAAGTGCCGCGGCTGCGCTGGAGCGACAGGGCCCGGATGCTGCCGAGAAAGCGCTGGGGCATATCGGGGATATTATGGCTTTGTGGGAGGATACGCATGGCATTTGAAGGCTTAACCCAAAGGCTGCAAGGCGTGTTCGACCGCCTGGGCCGCCGTGGCCGCATCAGCGAAAAAGATGTGCGCGAGGCCATGCGCGAGGTACAGCTGGCCCTGCTGGAGGCCGATGTTAACTATCGTGTAGTCAAGGATTTTGTTAAGAAGGTAACCGAACGCGCGGTGGGTGCCTCGGTGCTGCAAAGCCTGACGCCGGCGCAGCAGGTAATCAAAATCGTAAACGAGGAAATGGTGGAACTGCTGGGCGCACACAACGCCAAGCTGGGCGTATCGCCCAAGCTGCCCACCATCATCATGTTGTGCGGCCTCCAGGGTGCGGGCAAAACCACATTTGCCGCCAAGCTGGCGCTGCACCTTAAAAAGCAGGGGAAAAAGCCGCTGCTGGCAGCATGCGATGTCTACCGCCCGGCCGCCATCGAGCAGTTAAAGGTGGTCGGCGGCCAGGCTGGCGTTCCGGTATATGAGGAAGGCCAGGGCAAACCGCTGGTCATCGCCGAACACGCGCTGGCGGAGTGCCGGCGTATGCTGTATGATACGCTGATTTTGGATACCGCCGGCCGTCTGCATATCGATGATGCGCTGATGGAGGAGCTGGAGGGCCTTAAGAAAAAGCTTCAGCCCTTTGAAATTTTGCTGGCGGTGGATGCCATGACGGGCCAGGATGCCGTCAACTCCGCCAAAGCGTTTGATGAGCGCCTGGGGATGACCGGCGTGGTGCTGACCAAGCTGGATGGCGATACCCGTGGCGGCGCGGCGCTTTCCGTCAGGGCGGTTACGGGCAAGCCCATCAAATTTGCATCCACAGGCGAAAAGCTGGATGCCATGGAACCCTTCCATCCCGACCGCATGGCTTCGCGCATCCTGGGAATGGGCGATGTCATGACGTTGATTGAGCGCGCGCAGGTGGCTTATGATGAAAAACAGGCTGCCGAGCTGGAGCGCAAGCTTAAAAAAACCGGCTTTACGCTGGAGGATTTCCTGCAGCAGATGGCCCAGATGAAAAAAATGGGCGGTATTCAGGAAATCCTGGGCATGCTGCCGGGGCTGCCCAAGGGGCAGATGCCGGAAGTCGACGAAAAGCAGATGGCCCGTACCGAGGCTATCGTCCTTTCCATGACCCGCCAGGAGCGGGAGCATCCTGAAATTATGGGCGCTTCCCGCAAAAAACGGGTGGCCGCGGGAAGCGGCACCACCGTGCAGGAGGTCAACCGTTTGCTCCGCCAGTTTGAACAGGCGCAGCAGATGTTCAAGCAGTTTGGCCGCCGCGCCGGTAAAAGAAGAGGGCTGCCATTTTAGGGCATTCCGGCCTTCGGGCCGTGCCAGCCGCATTGCGGCTTTATCATCGAGGAGGAATACCACATGTCTGTCAAAATCCGTCTGCGCCGCATGGGCGCCAAGAAAGCGCCGTTCTACCGCATCGTTGTTGCCGATTCGCGTTATCCGCGCGATGGCCGTTTCATCCAGGAGCTGGGCTGGTATAACCCCATGGAGGAACCCGTTGGCCTGCAAGTGGATGCCGAAGCCGCCAAGAAATGGCTGGCTGATGGCGCGCAGCCTTCCGATACCGTGCGTGGGCTTTTGAAAAAGGCCGGGGTTATCGAATAAAGGATAGCATCAACATCCGAAAGGGGGCAGCCGCATGGAAGAGTTACTGCGCGTGGTTGCGGTAGCGCTGATCGGGGATCCGGAAGCGGTTCGTGTATCATCGGAGGAAAACGATAACGGCGTTAAGCTGATGTTGCGTGTAAAGGAAGGCAACATGGGCAAGGTTATCGGGCGCCAGGGCCGCATTGCGCGCGCCATCCGTACGGTGATGAAGGCCGCCGCCCCGCGCGATGGCCGCCGCATCATGGTGGATATCGAAGCGTTCTAATTTTTTTCGCGCCGTTACCCGCAGGGCAGTTTTGCTCTGCGGGTTTTGGCGGTTTGGAAAGGGGGAAACGCCATGCCGCGCCTGGCGTATTTGGAAGTTGCCCAGGTATCGCGCCCACATGGGGTGCGGGGGGAATTGAAGGCGCGCCCGTGGACGGATGAACCCGGGCATCTGGAAGGCGTTAAGGCTGTCTATATCAAGCTGAATGGGGAGTATGTTCCCTTTGCGGTGGAAAGCTGCCGCAGCCGGCCGGAGGGCATCTATTGGAAACTTTCCGGCATTGATACGCCGGAAAAAGTGGAAAAATACCGGGGCCAGATGGTTTGCGTCAAGCGGGAGGATGCCGCCCCGCTGGAGGAGGGCGCCCATTATATCGCCGAAATGGAAGGGTGCCAGGTGATCGATGAACAGGGTACGCCCATTGGCGTGCTGGAACAGGTTTTCCGCACCGGCAGCAACGATGTGTACAGCATCCGCCGCCCCGATGGCAGCGAGTGCCTGTTGCCCGCTATCCGCGATGTGGTCAAGGCGGTAGATATTGATGAAGGCATTATCAGGGTGGATGTTTCCTGGGTGATGGAGGTAGAGGATGTTACGCCTTGATGTGCTGACGGTTTTTCCGGGGATGTTTTCCGGGGTGATCGGCGAAAGCATGATGCGCCTGGCGCAGGAAAAAGGCCTGCTTGAGGTGCATCTGCATGATATCCGCGCCTATACCAAGGATAAGCATAACCGCACGGATGATTATCCCTTTGGCGGTGGGGCCGGCCTGGTTATGACGGCCCAGCCCATCCTGGATTGCGTGCGCGCCGTACAGCCCCAGGGCGGCCGGCGCATCTACATGAGCCCGCGCGGCCGGGTGTTGACGCACAAAATGGCGGTTGAGCTGTCCGGGGAGCAAAATCTGCTTATCTTGTGCGGCCACTATGAAGGCGTGGATCAGCGGGCGCTGGATGCCGGGGGGTTTGAGGAGCTTTCCATCGGCGATTATGTGCTGACGGGGGGCGAATTGCCCGCCATGGTGCTTATCGATGCGGTGGCGCGTCAGATCCCGGGCGTGTTGGGCTGCGCGGAATCGGTGGAGGAAGAATCCTTTTCCGAAGGGCTGCTGGAATACCCCCAGTATACGCGCCCTGCGGTATACGAGGGCATGGAGGTGCCCGATATCCTTTTAAGCGGGCACCACGCCAACATCCAGAAATGGCGCCGGCAAAAGATGCTGGAAATTACGCTGAAAAACCGCCCCGAGTTGCTGGATACCGCCCCGCTGACGCAGGCGGATAGGCGCTTTCTGGATGAACAGATGCATCAGGAAGCCCGGCAGGTGCCGGGGGAAGAATAGCGCCCGGGCTTATACCGGCGGAAATGGAAGGTTTAGGCCAGGCGATGGCGCGGCCAACATGCTGCGGGACGGCGATAGGCGCTGTGTAACAAAAATGATGGGGAATGTTCATAGCTTGTTCATACCGGGATGATAGGATAAACGTGTCATCACGAGGGAATGTGGTTGGCCGCAGGGCCGACAGCCTGTAAAAGATGAGGCAGGAACCAAGCCCATTTCCAGGCCACCATTCTGTTTTCCCAAGTATGATCCCCCTTCAAACCCGGTTGGCTAGCATCCCATAGCCAACTGGAAAAAATTCCAGGGCCAGGCCGGCGGGCAGGGCCCTGTTTTTCTGTACACATTCCCGGTCAAACGGTATAATAACCTTGCTTTGGCGGCGCCCGATGGGCAAAATGGTTTTTAACAGATGGGAGGAAAGCGAAATGTCCATCTTTTGGATAGAGGGTAAACGCCTGTTTGTGCAATCGGGTATGGAAAAGATGGTTATCGAACCGTGGGGCGACAACGCACTTCGCGTGCGCTGTACGCGGGAGGCGGATTTCCCTGCCCACAATGGGGCCCTGCTGCCCGCAGCATAGGGAGATGCGGCCGGCGGAATGTTGAGTTAGGCCCAAGGAAAGCTTGAATGACTGGATAAAGGGGATAGAGTGTTGTCGATTGAACTTGTACGAAAAGCGTTTGCCCGGTGGGGAATCGAGGGCCGGATACAGGAATTTCCGGTATCCAGTGCTACGGTGGAACTGGCTGCTGCAGCTTTGGGCTGCGAGGCTGCCCGCATTGCCAAAACATTGTCCCTGGAGGGGGATGAGGGCTGCATCCTGATCGTGGCCGCGGGGGATGCCAGGCTGGATAATACGCGCTATAAGCAGGTGTTCCACCGCAAAGCGCGCATGCTGCCGGCCGAGGAAGTGGCTTTGCGCGTGGGCCATGCCGTGGGCGGAGTGTGCCCTTTTGGTATCCCGGAAAACATCCCGGTATATCTGGATGAATCGCTGCGGCGCTTTGATACCGTTTTCCCAGCATGCGGCAGCGCCAACAGCGCCATTGAACTGACGCTGGCCGAATTGGAGCAATACAGCGGATGCACCGGCTGGATAGATGTATGCAAGGGCTGGGGAGAGAGGGCCTGAAAATTTTATGTTTGCCAGCGCAAATATGGTGGCTTGGGCGCCCTGTTATGGGGCGCCTTTTTTTATAATTAGGGCGGCATGTGCATTTATTTGCCGCGCGAACGGCTTTAAACGGATATCATTACACAAAATGGAAAATATATTGCTTATAAAAATATCGAATCATGGCGTGATTTACGATGCAATATTTTGAAATGGTATATACAAAGATGAAATTGTATGATAAGATAAACTTGGAAGAAATAGAATTGATAGGAAGGGCGCGCAGCCATCAAAAAGAATGGGACAGCCGATACACATATGCAGGAAAGGTGTGAGGTGAATGGCAAAAACCATCGGGCGGCTTATTTTGGGAATAGGCATGGCAATGGCGGTTGTTGTGCTGGGCGGGTGCGCCGGAATGCAAAACAGCCCCTTGCCGGAAACAACGCCGGTTACAGAGGCGACGCCGGCTGTACATGCAACGCCGGGGCGGGAGTTGGTCTGGCCCACGGGCATCGATTTTACCGCTATGGAGGGCAAAAAGATCACGATTGTGCCGACGAGCTATTACCATCAGGGTATGCTGGAGGACACGCTGCGGGAAGAGTTCAGCCAAAAATATGGGGTAACCATCGAGAATCTTCAGCTTTCCGAAGCCGAGCGGGCTGAGAAGCCAAAGGAAATAAGCTATATGGCCTATCTGTATGCAACGGGGCGGTCGGCGACGGTATGGGGATATGGTTGGGGAGCAGAAGGCGGCATCCAGGCGGCGGCGCGGGGAATGGTGCAGCCGGTGGATGCCTGGTATAACCCGCAGGATACCACGTTTATCCACGCCGTTCTGGAAGCCAACGCCTGGCGGGGTAAGCATTATTGCCTGCAGCTGTATGAGGGGCTATATGCCCCGCGGGGCAATGATACCATGGCGGTAGTCTATAACGCCAGCGAAATGCAGCGGCAGGGGCTGGCGGATCCGCTGGAAAGCTTTAACCGGGGCGAGTGGACGTGGAGCAAGCTAAGGGAAGCCTCGCGCGCGATGAATCGATATGGAACAAACGGCAAGCCCAAGGGCGATTCGCGAGGGCTGGTGATGGATACGCAGCTGGTGGCCTCTGCCCTGGCGGTAAACGATGCGGCGGTATACCGGGCAGATGGAAACGGCCTGCATTTGACGGTGGGGGATAAGCGGGTAGAGGAAATGCTGGGCATTTTATCGGATGGCGTTGGGGCCGGGGATTTTCTGGTGCGAAACCCTTCCGGCCAGCAACAGAATTTATTTTATGATGTATGTCGGATGGCACAAAATATAGGGGCGAAAATGGCGGCAGGCATCCAGACCAATGGCTGGCGGTGCCGCTGCCTGCCGGGCCATCTTCTGCGCAGCCTATCCGGTTTTGTGTAAAAGGCAATTATCACACGATA
>JAQXFY010000187.1 GCA_029006015.1 bacterium | reverse complement strand
TCGCTTCGGCCTTCCAGCTCGCTCTCGCTCGCTTTTTTTGCCCCCGCTCGCGACGGCTTGACTATAATACCAAATGCCACTCCCCCTGTCAACCCCTGGCGCACATTTTTTTAAAATCCGCAAAAACGCCATTTTTCCCTTTGTTTATATGCCTTTTTTCGCTTTTTCAGCCAAAAGGCAGCCGGATATTTTTATTTTTTCCCGATTTTTTCTTCGCACGGCTGGCAAAAAACAAGGGCAGCAAGGTTTCCCTTGCTGCCCTTTCTCGCAAGCAACAACCCGTGCGTCAGGTGCACCAACAAGCATCACTTAATTGCATTCTGATAAAGCCAGGCTATTGCCTTGGCCGCCCCATCCGGGTTCTTGCTGGCCAGCGGGATTAAAGCCATCATGTTTGTGGTATTCATAATTTCATCCCGTTCCAACCGGCGCAGGCAGGAGGCATCCAGCGCATAAATATGCTGATTCCCTTCCACATCCACACCATAGACGGCATATTCCTTAAGGGTTTCATCCAAAACGCCCTGCTCAAAATACTCATCCAGCGGCCGAAGCAGATACAGTTCCTGGAAATAAGAGCAAAAATCCACATGCATGATGCCCGCATCCATGGCGCTGCCCATCATGCCGCCCATCATCAGCGCCAGCTTCTGGTTTTGGGAATTAGCCAAACTCTGCTGTACCGGCAGGGAATTAGGCTCGATCACTTCCCCGGGCAAATGGCCGTTGATGGCAATATACTGGGTACGCAAATGCACCGCCCGATATTCGGGAAGCGCTTTCTGAAGTTCGTCCTCCATCCTGCCCATTGTGACGGCCGGATATACATCCCCAACAAAGTAGATATCCACCTTATCGGTATCGGGCACAGAGTTTTTAATAATGCCCACAGCGCCGTCGCACACCATAAACACAAGCGCCCAGGCCAGCGCATATTTCCAAAAATCATACCGGAGATGGTCGCGCAGACGCGCGCGGGTAATGGGTAGTGTTTTCACAGCATGTCCCCCTCACTTTGGATGGGTGAAGCGATGATGCCGCCCCCCAGGCAGACGTCCCCCTGATATAAAACCACCGATTGCCCCGGTGTAATGGCGCGCTGTCTTTGCGCAAAATCCACCCGCGCACTGCCATCCGGCAGCATGGTTACCCGGCAATCCTGAAACGCTTGGCGGTGGCGGATACGCGCACGGCAATCAAACTGTTCCGCAGGCGCCTGTCCCGCAATAAAATGGAGTTTTTCACTGGCAAGGGCCGTGGCATACAGCTGCGGGGCATCCTCGCCCTGGTGAACGATCAATCTGTTGCCGGCCAAATCCTTTTGAACCACAAACCACCTGCGCCCATCGCCGCGCCCGCCGATGCCAAGTCCCCGCCGCTGGCCCAACGTATAAAACGCCAGCCCATCGTGGCGGCCGACCACCTCGCCGGTGGTGGAGATGATATCGCCCGGCTGCGTGGGCAGGTATTGCTGCAAAAACTGTTTAAAATGCCGTTCCCCAATAAAGCAAATGCCCGTGGAATCCTTTTTCTCCGCAACCGGCAAGCCAATTTCCCGCGCCTTTTGGCGCACCTGGGCCTTGGTCATGCCGCCGACGGGGAACATCGCGCGGGACAATTCCTTTTGCCCCAACCCATGCAGGAAATAGGTTTGATCCTTACCCGGATCAACGCCGCACAGCAGCTGATAGCCGCCGTCCGCTCCCTGCCGAAGGCGCGCAAAATGCCCGGTAGCCAGTTTTTCCGCGCCGGCCTGCATGGCAAAATCCAGAAAAGCAGCAAATTTAATTTGGGTGTTGCACAGCACATCGGGGTTGGGGGTGCGCCCCTTTTGAAGCTCCTCCAAAAAGGATGCGAACACCCTTTCCTTGTACTGCTTGGAAAAGTTAACGCCATAATAAGGAATGCCGATGCATTCGCACACCGCGCGCACATCGGCAAAATCCTGATCGGCCGTGCAGCGTCCATCGGGGGCAGTCTCCTCCCAATTGCGCATAAACACGCCGATAACATCATATCCCTGCTCTTTAAGCAGCCATGCGGCGACGGCAGAATCCACCCCGCCCGATAAACCTACCACAACACGTGCTTGCATGGCCACCCTCCCTATCTTATCCCGTTATTCCACATCGGAAAAAGGATACGGCGTATCCTGTAAATACTCCTGCGCCGCATCGGCAATCATGCGGTACAGTTCAAGCGGCACCTCGCGCCGGTCGATCCAATGCTCCTGTTGGAACATCTCCTTGGGAAAGCAATGGCTGACCACTTCCTCGCAAAAAGGGGTGCCCATGGCCACCGGTTTGCCTTCCATATTCCAAATTCCCGCATCGCCGCTGCCCAGCGCCTGTTGGTCGATCATGACAATATTGCTGCGCACCACCACCATTTTAAGCAGCGTAGCCAGCGCCGCCTGGTTGCCAAGCACCATATCCCGGTGCCAGGCATAGGTAATGCGCCCGCTTTGGGAGGTATACTCCGGCGGCAGCGAGTTATAGTGGGGCGTAAACAGCAGCCGTGCACCCTTAAGGCGCAGATACAGCGCCGGCTCCACAAAGCTGGTGGTATGGCAAATAGCAATCCCAAATTTGATGCCTTTGGCCTCAAACACCGGCAAATTCAAATCGGTTTTAAAGCTATCGGCATCGGCCCCGGGGCGGCACAGCATGGTTTTGGTCTGCACGCCAAGCAGCTTGCCATGATAAGCCACCAACTGGCTGTTGTATGCCTTGTCCCCGCGCTTTTCGGCCAGGCCGACAAGCAGCACGGTATCGTTATCCCGCGTTAGCGAAACAACATCCTCCACCGCCTTATCTTCCAGCGAAACCGCGCTGGAGGCCACGGATTGGGCCCGATACCCGGTTAAAAAGCACTCGGGAAAGCACAGGAAATCCAGATTGTCCCCGCGGGTTTTATCCATCACCCGGGCAATTTTTTCCAGGTTCGCGCCGACATCGCCTTCGGCAATCGGCCCCTGCCAGGCAGCTATCTTGACGTTTTCCATGCTTTCCCTCCGCTACTTGAAGGTATTTTATTTAACCAGCTCCGCACCCTTTTCAAGCGCCACGCGGTTGATGGGCACCAGCTTTTCCTTGCCCGCCCCCAACACCTTGGGCAGCGCTTTTAAGATGCTGTCGATGGAGGCCGCGCCGGATTTGGCCAGATAAGCCCCCAGCATAATCATGTTGCCCACGCGCAGGTTGCCGATTTCCATCGCCAATTCGTTGCAGGCAATATACATCACATCGATATCATCCCTTACCGCCTTGCGGTCGATCAGGGAGGAGTTAATCAGCAGCAGCCCGCCTTTTTGGACGATGGGCTCAAACTTATCCAGCGAGGGGCGGTTGAGCACCATCGCGCAGGTGGCGGAGGTAACCAGCGGGGAACCCACCGCTTCATCGGACAAAATGACCGAGCAGTTGGTGGTGCCGCCGCGCATTTCGGGGCCATAGCTGGGCAGCCAGGAAACCTGCTTTCCGTCGATCATGCCGGCATAGGCCAGCATCTGCCCCATGGACTGCACGCCCTGCCCGCCAAAGCCGGCAATAACAATGCGCTCTTCCATTAATCCTGCACCTCCTTATACACACCCAGTGGGTAGAAGGGGATCATGTTGTTTTTCAGCCAATCCAGCGCTTCCTGCGGCGCCATGCCCCAGTTTGTCGGGCAGGAGGACAGCACCTCCACCATCGAAAAGCCCTTGCCGTCCAACTGGGTCTGGAAGGATTTTTTGATGGCCGCCTTGGCCTTGACGATATTGGGCACATCATGCACGCTGACGCGGGCAATGTAAGCCGGGCCATCCAAGGTGGACAGCATCTCGGACATGCGGATGGGGTTGCCGTTTACCGATACATCGCGCCCATAGGGGGATGTGGTGGTGACAACGCCCGGCAGCGTGGTGGGCGCCATCTGGCCGCCCGTCATGCCAAAGATACCGTTGTTGATAAAGATAACGCTGATTTTTTCTCCGCGCGTTGCCGCATGGACGATTTCCGCCGTGCCGATGGCCGCCAGGTCGCCATCGCCCTGATAGGTAAAAACAAAGTTATCCGGCCGGGCGCGTTTGACGCCCGTCGCCACCGCAGGCGCGCGGCCATGGGCCGCCTCCAGCATATCCACGGCAAAGTAGTTATAGGCCAGCACCGCGCAGCCAACCGGCGCCACGCCGATGGTCTTGCCGGCGATGCCCAGCTCGTCGATGCACTCGGCCACCAGGCGGTGCACGATGCCATGCGTGCAGCCCGGGCAGTAGTGCGAGGGGATATCGTTCAGGGAATCCGGCCTCTTAAACACAACAGCCATCTTACAACGCCTCCTTCAAGCGGCGGATCTCAGCCAACACATCCTCGGTGGAGGGCACCATACCGCCGGTACGGCCATAGAAAGGCGTGGGCACCCGGCCTTCAACAGCCAGGCGGACATCCTCCACCATCTGGCCCATGGACATTTCCACCGTCAAAATCACCTTGGTGTTCCCGCCCTCCAGCACCTTGTTAAAGGCGGCATTGGGGAAGGGCCACAGCGTAACGGGCCTGATCAGCCCCGCCTTGATGCCTTCCTTGCGGGCCAGCTGCACCGCGCTCTTGACGATGCGCGCCATGGTGCCGTAGGCCGTCAGGATGATTTCGGCATCCTCGGTATATTCGCACACGGCGCTGGCTTCCTTGGCGGAAATGATATCGTACTTTTCCTGCAAATGCTGGTTATGCTTTTCAAGCGATGCGGGATCCAGGTAGAGCGAGTTGATGACGGCGCGCTCGCGCCCGCAGCCCGGCGTCCACCCCTGGGCAGCCCAGGGCTTGGCGGGAAGATCCTTCAGATCCACACCCTCCGGAATTTCGACGGGTTCCATCATCTGGCCCAGGAAACCATCGCCCAGCATCATGACGGGCATGCGGTATTCATCGGCCAGGTCAAAGGCCTTGCCCGTTAAGGTAGCGGCCTCCTGCACGCTGCCCGGCGCCAGCACGATCAGGCGGTAATCGCCGTTGCCGCCCCCGCGCGTCGCCTGGAAATAATCCGCCTGGCTGGGCTGGATACCGCCCAGGCCGGGGCCGCCGCGCATCATGTTGACAATCAGGCAGGGAAGCTCCGCCCCCGCGATATAACTGATCCCCTCCTGCTTCAGGCTGATGCCCGGGCTGGAGGAGCTGGTCATGCACCTGGCGCCGGCGCCGGCCGCGCCATACACCATGTTGATTGCCGCAAGCTCGCTTTCCGATTGGATGTAGCAGCCCCCCACCTGCGGCAGGCGGCGGGACATGTATTCCGGGATCTGGTTCTGCGGCGTAATGGGGTATCCGAAGAAAAACCGGCATCCCGCCTGAATCGCGGCCTCGGCAATGGCTTCATTGCCCTTCATTAAAATGCGTGCCATGGTTTTTCCCCCTTACCTTTCCACTACAATCGCACAATCCGGGCACATACGCCCGCATGCGGCACAGCCGATGCACTCCTCCGGCCGTATACATACCGCAGGGCTGTACCCCTTGGCGTTAAAATGCTTTTTATCCAGTTCCAGTATCTTTTTAGGGCATGCGTTTACGCACAGCCCGCATCCTTTACAGACATCCCTGGCGATCGTTACCTTCCCCATGCTACCGCCCCTTCCTTTCTGGCGCCGCCGATCTGCAGCGTTAACATATATTATACGATATTTCCCCTTTTCTGACAAGTTTCCCCCGCCCTGCGCCCCTGCCAAGGCTTGGCAAACCGCCCCATACCCCACAGGCTATTTTGCGGTTGGCCGGCCGCTGCCGGGCGCCGCTGCGCACTCCGGGCAGGCCCGGCACAAAAAGGAAATGGCGGGTCCTCCCCCTATCCATGCCATCGGGCATTTAGCCTCTTTCCCTCTACCGGGTTTTCTGGATAGGTGCCGCTTGGGCGGATTGGCGCAATATTTTATTTTTTCTCGTTTGCGCCCCATTTTAGGCATTCTTTTCAATCACCCTATTGACAAGAATAAAATTACATATTATATTACCCACAGAAGGATAAACAGCGTTTATTTTGGATTTTTGATTAAAAATAACGGCACACCTCAAAAACGCTACATGTTCGGGCCAAACCGGGGAATCCGGTTGATTACAGCAGCCAAACAATCAGTGCCTATGCCCGGCGGGAAGGATAACTTTCAGGCAGTTGATCGATAGCACCCAAGCAACACCGGCCGCAAAATTTTCCCGGACAGACCGCAGCCGCCCCAAGAACCCGCAAAGCCGCCCGCAAGCCGGCGGCCATTCATCGCCAATACAGGAGGGGTATCATGAACGCAACCGCCAAAAAGCCCATCCGCCTTAAGACCAAACGCATCCTGGCCCTTTGTCTGGCCCTTGCCCTGGCACTTGGCGGGCTTATCGCGGGCTTTTATGCCATTACAAAAAAGAGGGCGCAATCGGGCGAATACTATTGGCGCCCATTGGCCGCATTCAAAATGTCCGATACGGTGGCGGGCGAGCGCGTGCGGCTAAAGTATTCCCATTCTGTTATCGACCAAAGTGCCACTCCATCTGAATTGGCCGATGGTTATGGCGCTTATGATGAATATCTCGCGCCAAACGGGGATAGGTATACCTATCGAACCGGCACCAATATGCTGACAGGCTATTTGCCACACCATGTAGCGGGCAGCTCGTCTCACACATTAACCCAGGACCAGGCCATCCAGGCCATGTCAGCTTACCTGGAGCAATTTTTGGGCGCGGATCACCCCTATGTCTTTTCCAAGGTGGAACAAGCCAACTACGGCTCCTGGTATGGGATTTAC
>JAQXFY010000186.1 GCA_029006015.1 bacterium | reverse complement strand
ACCGATAAAAAGGGCTGGTTTATTGTAAAACCAGCCCTTGTTTATTGCTTTTACGCACCGCCCGGGAGGGGCGCAGCCGATGCCGCCTGAATGCGAGCCGGCCCCAAAGCTTTGCCGCGGCGTGAGGCGCCCTACCCCGCCTTGACCGGCGTAGGCGCCTGATCAATGATTTCGCTGACCATATCATCTGCAAGATCGTGTTCCAGCATATCCCAATTAAATACGCCGATCACCCGCATGCTGGCGGAGGCCATGATCTGGCAGGCAACGGGCTGCCCCTGCCCATCGCGCAGCAGGATGTTGCACAGCGCCCGGGGGATGTATGCGGGATTGACAGGGGGGATGATCAGGCCGAGAAGCTGCTCCCAGGCAAAATCCGTTACCGCCAAGCCCCAATAGCCGGCCCATTTGGCGATAAAGGCATCCTCCACCGTTTCCTGCATGATGGGCTGGCGCGTCAGCTCGATATAGCGCATGATTTTGCCGCTTTCATCATCGATGCTCAGCAGCACATAGCCTTGTTCGCTGGAATAGCCGACCATCCATTCGATGACGCATTGCGAGGGATCATCCGTGCGGATGTACATGCGCGATTGCGTATGCGTTACCTGCCAGTCCCCCTCGGTATCGAAGGTTGGAAAAAAGCCGCTTTCGCGCAGGGTCAGGATTTCGCCGATGCCCTGGTTGCCGATGGTTTGGGCATCAAAATGCGCCCCACCTTCCAGATACAGCACGGTAATAGGCAGCATATCCTGCCCCCCGGCAGCCAGGTTGCCATCCAGCAGGGCAAATTTTTGCGCGGTGGATACGGTATCGGGCTGCTGCACGGGCACATCCTCCTGCTCCTCGATAAACAGCTTGCCCATGCGCTGGGCATCCAGGTAGCCAGAAAGGGCGGGCGGCAGCAGGATGGAGCCCGCAATGACGCCGGCCAGCAGCATCAGGGCCAGGCAATAGGTGCAAACCCGCTTCATTGCCCTCCCCCTTCCGGCAGGCGCAGGGTAACCGTGGTTCCCACGCCCAGCTTGCTTTCAAATGCCATCACGCCATGGTGCAGGCTTACGATCTGCGCGCAGATGGCCAGCCCCAGCCCGGTTCCGCCCTGCTGGCGCGAGCGGGCCTTATCGACGCGGTAAAAGGTCTCCGTAATGCGGGACAGGGCTTGCGGCGGGATGCCCTTGCCGGAATCCTGCAGGGTGATGATGTATTCCCCCTCCGCCCTTGTACCCTTTAAAATGATGGTGCCGGGGCCGCTGATGGCCTTGCGCGCGTTATCGATCAAGTTTAAAATCAGCGTTTTGGCCAGATCCTTTTCCAGCATCAGCGTGGCCGCCTGCGCATTGGCGCGAAATTTAATGCCCTCCTGATGCAGCGTGGGCAGGATAAAACCGACGATTTCCTGAAACAGCTCCACCACGTTGACGGGTTTTAAGGGGATATCCTCCTTGCGCAAAACCATAAGCTCCAGCAGCTTCATGGAAAGCGATTCCATGCGTTTGCCTTCCTGAAAAATATAATTGGCGGCGGTAAAGCGCGTGGCCGGCGTCATTTCGCGCGAACGCAGCATATCCGCATAGCCGATAATGGCGGTTAACGGCGTTTTCATTTCATGGGCAAAGGCGCCGACAAAATCCTCCTGACGGCGGACGGCATCCTCCAGATCGGCGATCTTTTGCTCCAATGTATCGGCCATAGTATTAAAATCCGCGGCAAGCAGGCCAAATTCATCGCGCGATTTGATGCGGGCGCGCACATGCAGATCGCCCCCCGCCATCGCCTTTGTAATGCGCGACAGCCGAGCCACCGGCCGCGTCAGCCACTGGGACAGGGCATACAGCACCAGGCCGTTTACCGCCACCAGCACCAGCATCAGGCGCTGATAGATATCATATTGGCGGCTGCGCTGGGTATAGGCCTGGGTAATATCGTGATAGGTTTCCAGGCGCACCTCGTGCCCGGCCAGCTCCACCCGGCTGATAAAGCGGATAAAATAGCGGCCGTTATCGCAAAACAGATCATAGGCGCGCTGCTGGGGGTTGATGGCCACGCTTTTGCCGCCGGTGGGGATATTGGCATTTTCAAAGCTTAAATTGGGGGTGGAGCTGGACAGCCGCACGCGCAGGTTGCGCTGGCCCAGGTTGTTGAGCAGCGGCTGGATGACGCCCTCCACCAGGCCGCGCGGCACCTCCCCATTGCCTGCCGTGCCGGAGGATACCGCCGTGGCCAACAGGCGCTGGAGTATCTTATGCTCCTCCCTGGAAAAAGCGATTTCCTTATCGAGCGCGGTGCGAAAAACCGAGGAAATCAGCCAATATCCCCCCAGGCTAAAGGTAACGCAGGCAACCACGATGGCGGTAAAAAACACCTTCCAGGAAAATTTCATGCTAGTTTTCCAGCCGGTAGCCTACTTTATAGACGGCTACCAGTCTATCCTCCCAGCCGATTTTTTTGCGCAGGCGCTGCACATGCAAATCGATGGTACGGCTATCGCCCATGTATTCCCCTTCCCAGATGCGCTCGTAAATTTTTTCGCGGAACAGCGCGATGCCGGGGTTTTGCATAAACAAAAGCAGCAGATCAAACTCCTTTTTAGTCAGGCTGACGGGCTTGCCCTTCTTTTTGACCGTGCGCGACAGCGTGTCCACCTGTACATCGCCCACCGTCAGGATGGCATCCTGCTTGTGGTAGCGCCTGAGCACGCTTTCGACGCGGGCCAGCAGCTCGACAATTTCAAAGGGCTTGGGCAGGTAATCATCCGCCCCGGCCTTGAGGCCGCGCACCCGGTCATCCACGGAGGCCTTGGCCGTTAGAAAAATAACGGGTATCTCCAGCGGACGGATATAATTCATCAGTTCATAGCCATCATAACCGGGCAGCATAATATCCAAAAGAATAAGATCATAGGCGTTATGCTCGATCATATCGGCGGCCTGGATGCCGTCAAAGGCGCGTTGGCAGCAGTACCCCGCGCCGGTCAGGCTCATGACGATCAGGTCGGAAATCGGCCGCTCGTCCTCCACCACCAGGATTTTATTCATGCCGATCCCCTCCCTTCCATGGGCATAAGATTACATCCTTATTGTATCATACTTGCATCCCCGGGACGGAATCCGCCAGGATAGCGCGAGGGAACCGCCGTCATCCGCGCCGCCTGCTTCCCCGCGGCGCACAACCGGCCACCCCTGCTCCGCCATCCGGCCGGCGGCAGCCTTGGCACGCCCTAGGGCGATAAAAAATGGCGGCACGGCTTTTTTATGCAGGCATCAACCAAAGGCAGGGCTGCCGGATAGGCCATTGGCCGCTATGGCTACGCCTTGTAACCGGGTATAGGGTTTTGCCGGGCAAGGCGCACAAAAGGGGCGCGATGGCTGCGCCCCCCACGTTTTTTATTTTAATCGGGCCGGGCCTGGCTTTTCGATAAAAACACCCGGTTTTCATCCCCCCGCAAGCCATACACCCCCACATCCGGCCGGCGGCTTTGCGGGCTTACCCCAGGGCATATCCGGCGCGGCCGATGCGCCTGCCTGTTACGGCGCGTCCCAGCGGTGTTGATCCTCCATGCGCCTGTCGCCCTTATGGCGGTACATGCGCGCATCGGCGCAGGCAATCAACTCCTGCAAGGTTTGGGCGTCCTCCGGAAAGCGGGCCATGCCCAGGCTGACCCCCTGAAACGCCAGGCCATCCTCCACACATACCTCCAGGGAGGATAGATGCTGCTGCATGGCGGCCGCATCCTGGCCGCGGTAAAGAAAAATAAATTCATCCCCGGAAATGCGGTAGGCCTCCCCCACGCGGGCAAAGGGCTGGCTGATGGCCTTGGAAAAAGCCATCAGGTAGCGATCGCCAGCCTGGTGGCCGTGGATATCGTTGATGGTTTTAAGCCGGTCCAGATCCATAAAAAACAGCGTAAAGGGCGTGTGCTGGCGGATCATGGCATCGCCATCCGCATACAGGCATTTGCGGTTTTTCAGCCCCGTCAGCACATCGAGCTGGGCGGAGGCGCGCAGCCTGTCCGCCATGCAATTGGCCGCAACCAGCGAATAAAGCAGGTTATAGCTGATGATGGCCACCGCCATCTGCACGCACACCAGGATCAGCCGCAGCACATCGGAGGATTCCATCACAAACACATAGTTTGTCAGCATGCAGAAAATCAGTGTAATGATGGACAGCCCCAGCAGCCGGTTCATGGTGGCGCGCTGCAGGTTTTGCAAAATATACACCAGCTTTTGGCGGATAAAGCGCTGGAATACATGCAGGGTGGCTAAATAAAAGGCGGTCTGGATGGCACAGGCATAGCCGGCAGACCATTGGCCGGGCAACAGGTAGCAGATGCGCACGGACAGGGAAAAGGCAAACATCGTATAAATCCAGCAGGAACAGGCAAGCGCCACGATGTAACGCAGGCTTTCATCCAGCAGGCATTTCAGCGGGATAATAAACACAACGCTGAGCAGAATAAACAGCCCATTTCCGTTGCCGTAAACCGGCCAGAAATGCAGCAAAAGCATCATGGGGATGATGACCGCGGCCATGCTCGCCCCCAGGACAGCCCATGTTACCGCCGGGGATTTTTTATGCCGGGAATACATATAAATGGTGGAAAGATTAATCAGCGTCATTTCCAAAACGATGATAACATGGAAAAACAGATCCACCCCGGCACCCCCTTTCCCTACTATACGGCTAAGCGGTCTTACAGTATACCATCATTCCGGCCCCAATAGCCACCTACAAAAAGGGGGGAAAAGCATAAAAAACCGCAGCGTTTTCTAACCTTTCGGGGTAAAAAGGCAAATATGCGCCCAAATGCATCCGGCAGCATGCCGGATACCGCATGCTGCCGGAGGGAAAAGCCCGATATGGGGAACTTAAAAGGCGCCAGGCCGCCAACGATTAATCGACCCAGCTGTAGCTGTTGTCATCCAGATGGATGTAAAAGCCCTTGTTGCGGGTATCCTGCCAGACGCCCGGCTCAACTTCCCGCTGCATGCCGACATCAAAAAGAACGGACAGCTTGCCCTTGTCGTCAAAGCAAACCTTGCTTGTTCGACGGCCGTTTGGGCGGAACACCGGAAACACGGCGGTAAATTCCGCAACGGCATCATCCAGGCGGCTAAGGATGCTGTCCATATCGATGGTACGGCCCAGCTCCTCATCATAGCGCTTGTGATTAAGCGCATAAAGGGATTCCAGCGCCCCATCCTTGCGCACCCGGATGCGCATGTCATCCGCCAACATAACCCCATCCATGTTTTTTTCGTACTGGAAGTAATGGTACCCATGAACCAGATCGATATCGCGCTGCATGCGCGAAAACTCGTGCGGAATATAGCCCGTCATATCAACGGAAAAGGCCTCCAAATAGGAACGGACCTGTTGTTCCGCCTGATCGCGCGTTACCGTTGGGCCAAGGGGTTTGGCCGTCTGAAGGTTTTGAGCATCTATCCTGAGCAGGATATCGCTGCGGTATAAATACCAATACATATAATATACACCGCCGTTGTTCATCTCCTCCGGCGGGATATCGGCATATACATCATAGGTTCCGTAAGCATCCCAGCGTTTGCCGGGCAGGCGCGCATGATCATTTTGGGTTTGGACATAATACAGCGTTTGGGGTTGCCCATTCATGGTCACCGTGCGGGTGGCCGGCGCCTGGGGGTTGGCGATAACGCCATCATATTTGCTGCCATACTTTATGACAATGCGGTGGGCAAATAAACGGTTTTTTCTGCTCATGGCGTTGGCGCCTGCCAGCACGCCGCCCGCCAGCAGCACAAAAGCCACCGCAAACAGGGCAATTTTATAACCGATAGACCACGTGGAAAAGCGCTTTTTCACAACAATACCCTCCTTTATTACACACGATGCATGGAGATGCAGGCAAACCCTATCGGCATCCTGCACATAGGCGGCCGGGCCTGCAATCTTGCCGTTTGGCCCCCTGAAGCGTTGTAAAAGCTAATCTATTCTATCTATATAATATAACCTAAATCCGCCAAAAGTCAACACTGTGCTGCAAACAGTTTGCATTTTTTAGGCGTCAAATCAACACAGCCCCCGGGCGGCGCCGCTGCCAACCGTTTTTTCCGGCATGCCCGCCCGGCTGCCTTGTGCCGGCAGGCTGCGGCTTGCCTGCAAAAAGGCATGGGGGTATCCTATGCCGGGGCGGGCCGCGGACGGCTTATCCGGCGAAAAGTGACAAAACTGTCACTTTATTGTCACCCGGTTGTCAGATAGCTCCTTTATAATCAAGGCAGAGTTAAAGATAATATATGAAGGAAGGGATCGGCAT
This sequence comes from bacterium, assembly GCA_029006015.1. GTDB lineage: Bacteria > Bacillota > Clostridia > Christensenellales > SUG1161 > SUG1161. The sequence continues at coordinate 5,522 of JAQXFY010000186.1, read as the reverse complement.
GGAACTTTTGCGTGTCAGCCATTTAACCAAAACGTACGGCCAAGGTGAGGGCCGGGTAGAGGCGCTAAAGGACGTCAGCTTTTCGGTGGAAAAAGGGGAGTTTGTTGCCATCATCGGCCCTTCGGGCAGCGGTAAATCGACGCTGCTGCATATCCTAGGCGGCGTTGACCGGCCGACTTCCGGCCAGGTTTTTGTTGATGGCAAGGATGTTTACGCCCAAAACGAACAGCAGCTGGCCATCTTCCGGCGGCGCCAGGTCGGCCTGATCTACCAGTTTTACAACCTGATTCCCATTTTAAATGTTGTCGAAAACATCACACTGCCCCTGCTGCTGGACGGCCGCCGGGTGGACGCCCCCCATCTGAAGGAACTTATCGATATTTTGCAGCTTGGCGGGCGGGAGCATCATCTGCCCAACCAGCTGTCGGGCGGGCAGCAGCAGCGCGTGTCCATCGGCCGCGCACTGATCAGCGCACCGGCCCTTGTGCTGGCCGATGAGCCCACCGGCAACCTGGACAGCCACACCAGCCGGGATATCGTTTCGCTGCTTAAGGAATCCAACAAGCGCTATAACCAAACGCTTATTATCATCACGCATGATGAAAACATCGCCTTGCAGGCCGGGCGCGTTATCGCCATCGAGGACGGCGCCATCATACGGGACGAGAAGGTGAAAAAATGAACATCCTTTTCAGAATTACGCGCAAAACGCTGTGGCACAACAAGGCGGCTCTGGCGGCCACGCTGGTGTGCATCGTGCTGGCCAGCGCGCTGATTACCGCTGTCGGCGGGCTGGCGGATACGTTTAGGCAATTCCGTTTTGATAATGTTCTATATAGCGAAGGCAGCTGGCATATGTGCCTATCCAACGCTGCACAGGAGACGGTGCAAAAAGTCAACCAAGCCGCAGAAATCGACCGGCAGGGCCAGGTTGTAGGTTTGGGCTATGCCAACTATGATATAGGCCTTAAGAAAAACAGGCCCTATTTATATATTGCACAAATGCAAAAAAACGTGGCTGATCTGGTTTCTTTTCACATAAAGGAAGGCCGCCTTCCGGAAAATGACAGGGAACTGATGATTCCGGATGAAATAGCCAAAAAATTATCCGTTGGGCAAACCCTGGTTTTGCCCATAGGGGATCGGGTAGCACCGGATGGAACCATCCTGGGACAAATAACAAACGCCGGCACCTCCCCTTCCCAGCCCATGACTACCGGCACCCCGGACGCCGCCTTGCAGGAAACCTTCGTCCAGCGGGAAGAGCGGACGTATACCATTGTTGGCATTTACCATACCTATGATTTAACCTTTCAGCAGGATTACGATGCCCCCGGATATAACGTCATTACACTGGCCGGGGAAAACCCGCCCCAGGCGGATGCCCTGCTGGCCTTTTTTACCTTTAAACATCCCAGCCAGGCTTATTCCATGCGGGAACAGGGGGTAGAGGCCTATACCACCTTTAATCATGCTTATTTGGAATGTTTAGGCATCTCTGATCCCATGGCGCCTATAAACCCCATCAACATTGCCTATACGGCCGGGGTGCTGCTTGTGCTGCTGGTGGGCGGCGGGGCCATCATGCTGATTTCCGCCAATTTTATGATTTCCGTTTCCGAAAGGAGCCGTCAATTCGGCCTGCTGGCCAGCATCGGGGCAACGCCCGGGCAAATCCGTACCACGGTTATGATGGAAAGCCTTCTGTTGGCCGGCATCGGCATCCCCATCGGCATGCTGCTGGGGATTGGGGGCATCTGGCTTATCATCCATACCTTGGGGGATGCCTATATTCTATATAGCAGTATCGGCAGCAATATCGACCCCATTTATTTTAAACTGGCCATATCCCCCATTACCTGCGCGGCTGCGTTGGTCATTTCCCTGCTGACTACGGCCTTGTCCGCCTGGTCGCCTGCGCGCAATGCAGCCAAGGCATCGCCCATCGAAGCCATCCGCCAGCACAAGGATATAAAACTCAAAGCGCAGGATATCCAGATTACAAAAAAGAAAAACCGCGCTATCGAGCGGACCATGGCGCTTAAAACCTTTAAGCGCAACCGCAAGCGCTATCGCGGCACCATCGCGGCGCTAACCACCAGCGTGGTGCTGATCATGGCGGCCGGCTCGTTATACATATACCTGATTCAGGGCCAGCAAAGCATGTCCTATTATTCGGAGGATATTCATATTCTGACCACGGAGGAAGTTCCCGGAAATCCCCCGGCCGATCGCAAATTATACGACCGGCTTGCGGATCTTTCATGCGTTACCGATATTTGGGTTGTTGACCGCCTTTATTGTTCCGCCACCTTCCCGGAGGAATATGTTGTTCCGTTGGTTCGGGAATCACAAATGTATTCCTCCCATTATGGGTATTTAGGCACAATCTTGCTGGCATATGATGATAAGCTGTTTGCCTCCTATGCCGCCTCACTGGGCCTGGATGCCGAGCTGTTTATGGATGCCCAAAACCCGGCTGCCATTGCTATTAACCGCATCCAAACCTACGATTATTCCCAGAAAAAATTCCTGCATGGCCCCATACTGGATATGCCGCTGCCCTATACCCTGCCCTTAACGGCGGGCCAAGATACCCTTGGCCAAATCACCATAGCCCATTTTGCTTCCGCCCTCCCTAAAAAAGATTACGCTTGGCTAAACGGCTGCCTGTTGCTGGTGATTCCACAATCCGTATTGAATGGGGGCAGCATACAAAAACATTCCAGCTCCCTTCCTTTTGTTTGCTTGAATGTTCAGGATGCAGAAAAGGATGAGGCCGCCATCTCCCAGGCCATCGCCGAGGCCGGGCTGGCGGACAATACCCGCCTATATAATGTAGCCTTAACCGAGCGCAGCGAGCTGATGCTGTACCGCATATTGCTGATGGGCGGCATGGGTATCGCCGCGACCATCGTGCTGGTGACGCTGTTTAACATTACAAACGTGGTATCGGCCAACCTGCGCGTCCGAAGGCGGGAGCTGGCCATGCTGTCCTCCATCGGCATGGATATGCGCGCCATGCGCCGCATGCTGGATTACGAATGCCTGATCTACAGCATACGCGCCCTTTTGATCGGCATCCCCATCGGCATCGCCATCCATTGCTTCCTTTATATACAATCCGGCCGGTGGATGGGGCTTACCTTTACGCTGCCCTGGATACCCATGCTTATCTGCATCGTGCTGGTATTACTGGTAGCCTGGGCCACCATGTCGCTGGGCCGAAAGGCGATCAGCCGGCACAATATCATCGATTCCCTGCGCGGCGATTGCTATTGACCCCTCTGCGCCCTATTCCCCCCTTTAGATATGGCGCGCCCGGCGGATGCTTTCCGCCCAGGATAACAGCCGGGCCAGGCAGGCGCACAAACCTGTACCGCGTGCGCCCGCCCGGCCTGGTTCTTTCATAAAATAAGATATAAATTTTATACGGTGCATTGCAATCCTTACGGCAATATGATATAAGGAAACCAGCCCCCCGCAAAAGGCCCGGCCACCATATGGGGCCGCACCGTTGCCGGCAAAAAAGGGATGGCCGCCATGCGGGGCCTGTGGAAGGGCAGGAAAACAGCATGCGGCGCATATGCAGCCGCCTGTTGTTGGTTATCCCGGCCGGATCGCCGGCCTGCGGCGGCGATGCCATGCTGTTGATACCCGGCCTTGCATCCATCTGCCGCATGGGCTGACCCCAGGCCCGGATGGGCGCAAAAGCCTTTATTTGGGGGTTGATTTTGGGCTTTATGTGTAAAATACACATGATCCCTGCTGCCGGATAGCCGGTATGGCTGCCGCGGCAACCCCGTTTGGCAAGGCGCCCTTTCCCGATCACCTGCCCGGCCGCATGTGAAATGAAAAGGAGATTAAAGATGATCCGTACCATGACCGCTGAGGACCGCGCGGCCTATATGGCCCTGGCTGATGAGTTTTACCATACCGATGCCGTGCTGCATGCCATTCCCGCCACCTATTACGAGGCTATTTTCGACGAAGCCATCCGGCATGGCCCTTATGTAGACGGCTATTTGTTTGAGCAGGACGGCCAGCTGGCCGGCTATGCCATTGTGACGCGCAGCTTTTCCACGGAGGCCGGCGGCCCGGTGCTGTGGATAGAGGAGGTTTACATTCGCCCCGCCTTTCAGGGGCATGGCCTGGGCAAAGCCTTTTTTGCTTTTCTGGAGGCCACCTATCCCCCGGCTGTCCGCCGTTTCCGCCTGGAGGTGGAGCCGGATAACGCCCGCGCCATCGCGCTGTACCAGCGCCTGGGCTTTGAGGATTTGCCCTACAAGCAGATGATCCGCGATTTTTCGGCCCAATAGCCGGCCGTGCGGGCATGGCGGATGGCCTTGGGTGCCATTTCCGCCGGCCATGCCGCCGGTGGTTTTTGCCCGCCCCCTTGCACCGGGGCGGCATATGCCCTATAATGAATGAAAATTCAATACTGCTGTATGAAGCTTACAGAAAATTGCCGTTTGGCAGCCGAAGGGGTAACGCTCTCAGGTGTCCGCAAGGATGAGGACTGTAAGTGGACAGATCTTTGGAGAAACCCATTGAGTTGGGTGCCGAAGGTGCAAAGCGTGAAAACGCCAAACTCTCAGGCAAAAGGACAAAGGTAAGCATCCCTGTTACGGGGGTGCCATGGTTGTTTTGCTGCGGGCCGCGTTTTTGCGGCCCGTATTGTTTTATTCAGGGAGGGTGTATGGAAAACTTTTGGCAGCAGCTGACAAGCATCAACAACGCGATCAAGGATTTTGTGTGGGTAAAAATCGGCCTTGTTCTTTTAATCGGAACCGGCATTTTGCTAACCTGCGCAACAAAGGCATTCCAAATTACCCATATCGGCCACTGGTTTGGGCAAACCATCGGCAGCCTGTTTAAGAAAAACAGCGCCAGCACCAGGAAAGGCGATCAAAAATCCATTTCCCAGTTTCAGGCGCTTTGCACCGCCCTTGCCGCCACCATCGGAACCGGCAACATCGCCGGGGTATCGGCGGCCATTGTCATCGGCGGCCCGGGCGCGGTTTTCTGGATGTGGGTTGCGGCTTTTTTCGGGATGATGACCAATTTTTCGGAAAATGTGCTGGGCATCTATTTCCGCAGGCGCAATGCCGGCGGCGAATGGTCCGGCGGCGCGATGTACTACCTGAAAGACGGGCTGGGCAGGCGCAGGCACTGCGCGCGCCCTGCCGCGGTGCTGGCCACGCTGTTTGCCGTTTTTGCCATACTGGCCTCCTTCGGCATCGGCAACATGGGGCAAATCAACAAAATCACGCTCAACCTGCAATCGGCCTTTTTTAAAAACGTCGATTGGGGTACGGTGCTGGGGGTGCCCGTTGTTTCCTTTATCATCGGCATCGTGCTGATGATGCTTGCCGCGCTGATTATCATCGGCGGGCTGCAGCGCATTGCCGCCGTGGCCGAAAAAATCGTTCCCTTTATGGCCGTTTGTTATATGCTGGGCGCCCTTTGGGTATTTTTTATCCACATCGATCAGGTTGGCGCTGTTTTTTCTTCCATTTTCC
>JAQXFY010000185.1 GCA_029006015.1 bacterium | reverse complement strand
GTGTGGTTTGGCAGCACGATTCTTTTTCCCAGGCGCTATGATTCCTGTATCCAGTGCATGGCAATCGGCTGTTGAGCGCCCTTTATTGCGGCTACTCCGGCGCATGAAAGGTGGATATTTCGTCCGTTTGGGTCGCGATGGGTGTATCCTCAAACTTTAGCTGTGCCCACATTAATGATCCGGCCGCAGGGCGCTTTCCAGCTGGTTTTGCCAGTCCATCGCCATTTCCTCCGCAGCTTCGGCCTGCCACCCTTCCGCAATGATGCGGATAATCGGTGCTTCCCGGCTGCCCAGCAGCACCACCCGGCCGCGGGCATCGCTGCAGCGCAGCCCCTCCTCCCCAACCGCCCCCGGCGATACCGTGGCGATGCGCCCCAGCGCATGGGCCAGGCGGTCCTTGGGGCAGGTAACAACCTGCTCGTACCGGTAGATTTTGGGGATATGCGCGCACAGCTCCTGCATGGTTTTGCCGGTGGCCTGCATCCATTTTAGCACTGCCACCATGGCCTGCAATGGATCATCCATAACGCCTACTGCGGTATTTCCGCCCTCGGCTGCCAATGTCCGGCGCTGCCATTGCGCCACCCCGGGCCTGCAGCGTTTCACGCGGGCTTCATAATAGGGCGCCAGATTTTCGGCCAGGAACGTCCAGCCCGGCGGCACAAACACCTGCCGCGCCCCACGTTCAAAAGCCAGCAGCGTGCGGATACCTTCCGATTGCGCGCCGCCGTATACCTTGCCTTGTTCATCGATAAACCGAATACCGCCCTCACCAAAGGCAAAGCCGATGCCCTCCGCTGCCCAGTCCGCCTGTGTATCCAGGGGATAATGGCGTTCCACGCGCACCTGGGCACGGGACAGCACCTCGCACGCGGCATCCGTCAGCGGCCCGGTGCCGTATACATGCACGGTATTTCCACGCCATTGCCACATGGCACACAGGTATCCCAGGTACCAGGGCCATACATCCAGGGTTTGCTCCACGCTGCCCTGGGTATCGGGCGCAGCCTCCTGAAGGCTATGTCGCTGCTCCATGGCGCGTTCCTGATGCTCATCAATTTCGATGCCGTCCTCCGCCAGGAAAAGCAGACGGTCCTGATATAGCCAGGCTGCGCCATCCAGGCCCAGGCTGCGCACGGCATACCGCAGTGCCCCAAGCGGCGCCGGTTTCATGGGGGTAACGATGGCACCACCGGCAACATAACCGGCAATCAGGCTGGAGACCGCGGCCGCCTCCCCCATAACGCCGTACCGCCCGCCTGCCTTGGCATGTGCGCGCCCCCAGGAAAAGGCATCCTGCCCATCCAGGCGCGCCACCACACCCCAATCGCCAAAGGCAGGGCGCTGCCTGTCGCATGTGCTTGCGCCATGGGTAACGCGCACGCCACGGGCAACCGTAAAGCCCGGCCATAACCTGACGCCCTCCATCAATTCCGCGCCTTCCTCCACCATGGCGCCGCAGCCAATGGCTGTACCCGGCAGCACGCGCGCATCTTTTCCGATGCATGTATCCTTAGCAAGGATGGCCCCCTCGATACCGGCGCCTTCTCCGGCTTTGACGTTGTTTCCCAGTACGCTATCGATAATATGGGCCCAGCTTTCAATGATGCTGCCTTCCCCGATGGTTGCATAGGGGCCCAGATAGGCACCGTCATATACCCTGGCGTTAGCACCGATCCACACCGGGCCGGATATCACGGCGCCAGCATCAACTTGGGCACCCTCGCCCAGCCAGATATCCCCCTGGCGTTTGCCCGGAATTTTGAACATGGTTGTACCGGACAGTACATCGCGGTGGGCGGCGCGGTAGGTATCGATATCGCCAATATCGCACCAGTATCCCCCCGCTTCAAAACCGTAAACCTTCCACCCCTCCTCCAGCATGCGGGGAAAAAGATCGCGCGCAAAATCATAGGGTCTGCCGGCAGGAATCAGCTTGAGCACCTCCGGCTCCAACAGGTAGATGCCGGTATTGGCCGCATCCGATAACGTTCGTGCCGCATCGGGCTTTTCGATAAAACGCTGTACGCGCCCGGTGCTGTCGCATACCACCACGCCATAGGATTGTGGTGCGGGCACACGCTGTAAAAGGAGCGTGGCCGCCGCCCCGCGCTGGCGATGAAACGCAAGGGCTGCGCTAAGATCCATATCGCATATGGCATCGCCCGGATAGACAAGCAGCGTTTCATTTCCCATACAGGCGGCACGCACGCCCCCGGCCGTGCCCAACGGTTTTTCCTCCAGGGCATAGGTCATGCTCACACCATAGCGCTTGCCATCCCCCAGCGCACGCTGAACATCGGCCGCGCGGTATTGCAGGGTAGCCGTTACATGGGTAAACCCATGCCCGGCCAAATGCTCCAGCCCCCATGCGATTACAGGCTGATGAAAAAAAGGAACCAACGGCTTTGGCACGTCACAGGTCAATGGCCGAAGCCTGGTTCCCTGGCCGCCTGCCAGGATACACGCACGCATATAGACCCCTCCTATCGCCCATCAGCAACGGGCAACACAAAATGTTTACCCGTAGTGTGCGTGCGCACCGGGAAAAGTATGCGCCCTACGCCTGCAGGAGCGATGAAGGGTTTGTGAGTACACACCAGGTGGCATGGCAAAACCATATCAACCATGTAAAAGTGCGCTTCATATGATCCGGAGAGGCGGTGCGCACGGGCGGCACCTTCTCATGCGCACAGATAGGCAACAAAAAATGCCTTTCCTATAAACGGAAAGGCATTTTCGCGGTTATACCCCAACAAGGGCTGGCGTTACAGAATAAACCGTCCCAGATCGCGGCTTTCACGCAAAAGATGATTGCGCACATAATCGGCGTCCACACGGCAAGGCACAACGGGATGATCGCCCCCGGCGTTGAAGGAAATATCCTCCAATATGCGCTCCACAAGGCCGTGCAGGCGGCGTGCACCCAGGTTTTCCGCGGTTTCGTTGGCCTCGCACGCGGCATCGGCAATGGCGCGCACACCGTCATCGGTAAACGTCAGGTCCACATGATCCACCGCCAACATGGCCTGGTATTGTTTTAAAAGGGCATGCTCGGTCTGCGTCAGGATGCGAACAAAATCATCCGCCGTCAGCGAGGATAGCTGTACCCGCACCGGAAAACGGCCCTGCAATTCCGGGATTAAATCCTCCGGCCGGGATACATGGAAGGCGCCGGCACCGATAAACAGCACATGATCCGTGCGCACAGGGCCGTACTTGGTGCTGACCGTGCTGCCTTCCACGATGGGCAGGATATCGCGCTGAACGCCCTCGCGGGAAATGTCCGGGCCGCCATGCCCGTTTGCGCCGGATGCAATCTTATCGATTTCATCGATAAAGACGATGCCGTGCTGCTCCGCGCGGCGGATAGCCTCGGTGTTGACATCCTCTGCATCGATCAGCCGCTCGGCCGCCGCCTGCTTCAGGATGGGGCTGGCCTCGGCCACCGTCAGATTCATCTTCTTTTTCTTGGGCGGAAGCAGGCCGCCCATCATATCGCCCAGGTTAAGCTCCATGCCGCTGCCGGGCATCAGCTCCAGCGGCTTGTTGGTTTCCTCCACCTCGATGGTAACGGAAACCTCCTCCAGCTTACCGGCGCGCAGGCTGTCGCGCAGCTCGCTTCGGCGCACACGCAGGGCCTCCCGCTCCTCGGCTGTCATATCATCCTGCTGGTTGCCGCCAAAGAACGCGCTCATCGGATTGGGGTTTGCGCGCCGCCTGGCCGGGGCAAGCGCCTCCAGCAGATCTTCCTCCGCCATGGCGGCGGCTTTTTCGGCCACCTGCTCCATACGCTCGGCTTTTACCATGCGAACCGCAGCTTCGGCCAAATCGCGCACAATGGATTCCACATCGCGCCCAACATAGCCTACCTCCGTAAATTTGGAGGCTTCCACCTTGACAAAGGGGGCGCTGACCAGCTTGGCCAGTCTGCGGGCAATTTCGGTTTTACCCACGCCCGTCGGCCCGATCATCAGAATGTTTTTGGGAATGATTTCATCGGAAATAGCGCTGTCCAGCCGGCTGCGGCGGTAGCGGTTACGCAGGGCAATCGCAACGGCGCGTTTGGCTTCCTGCTGGCCGACGATATACCGATCCAGCTCTTTTACAACCTCGCGCGGGGTCATTTCGGTTTTCTCGGCTTTCATGCGCCCACCTCCTCCACTGTGATGTGGTTGTTGGTAAAGATGCAAATGCTGGCCGCAATGCCAATAGCCTCCCGCGCGATGTCAGCGGCGGGCATCTCGGTAAATTTCAGCATAGCGCGCGCAGAAGCCAGCGCATAACTGCCGCCCGAACCGATGGCGCAGCAGTTTTCATCCGGATCGATTACTTCCCCGCTGCCGGATACCACAAGCAAATCATCCTTATCCGCAGCAATCAGCATGGCCTCCAATTGGCGCAGGCCCTTATCGCCACGCCAATCCCGCGCCAGTTCCACCGCCGCACGGCGCAGGTTACCGGCAAACTGCTCGAGCTTTTGTTCAAACCGCTCCGAAAGCGTAAGCGCATCCGCTACGGAACCGGCAAAGCCCACGATAACCTGCCCATGGAAAATGCGTCGTACCTTGACGGCGGTTCCCTTCATAACAACTTTTTCACCCAGTGTAATCTGCCCATCCCCCGCTACTGCGGTGACGCCGTTTCGTTTTACTGCGACGATGGTGGTTCCATCCATCCGCCGTTTCCTCCTTTTATGCCTTTTGGCTTTTTTATATTGTAACGCAGCCGGTCAAAAAGAAAAGCCCTGGCGCATAAATATGTGCACCGTGGGCTCCCAAATGTCATCTTTGGTGCATCAACCCTTCGATGGCTACGGCGGCTTCCCCTGCACAGGCATCGGCCATAAAATCGATGTGGTTAAGGGAGCGGTTGGCGTATAAAAGCCCTCGATCCCGTTTGCCCGCGCGTTGGTTAAGCGGCGCAAGCAGCCCGTGGCTGGGCCCCATAGGCTGAAAATTGCCACCCGCATAGCCGGATACATAATGTCCCAGCGCACCTATAACCGTTTGGTCGGTATAATCGGGCATTGGCTTGCCCATGACCATGCCGGCAGCCGCGCGCCCGCAGACAAACCCGCTGGCAGCACAGGCCAAGTATCCCTCCACCCCCGTCATCTGCCCGGCAAACCATATATTTGGCCTTGCCTTCAGGCGGTAGCAAGCATCCAGATGGTCGGGAGACGGCAAAAAACTGTTTCGGTGCATCACGCCATAGCGCGCATACCGGGCCCCCGCCAATGCCGGGATCATGCCAAATACCCGCCGCTGCTCCGGCATTTTAAGGTGGGTTTGAAAGCCAACCAGGTTATAAAGGATGCCTGCGCGATCCTCCCGCCGCAGCTGCAACACCGCATAAGGCATGCGCCCGGTGGCCGGGTTTATCAGCCCAACCGGCTTCATCGGGCCAAAACGCAGCGTATCCTCTCCCCTGCGTGCCAACACTTCGACCGGCACGCAGCCTTCAAACACCGCTTTATCCTCGAAACCATGTACCGGGGCTTCCTCCGCCGTGCATAGCGCCTGCCAAAAAGCAAGATACTGCTCCCGGTCCAGCGGACAATTGAGGTAATCATCGCCCTTGCCGTGGCGGGAAGCCGAAAAAAAGGCGCCTTCTGCCAGCGAATCGGCATAAACCACGGGGGCGGCGGCATCAAAAAAGTGCAGCGGCTGGCCGACCAGGGAGGCAATCTCCTCCGCCAGCGCGCCGTCGGTCAGCGGGCCGGTGGCCACGATGCATGGCCCTTCCGGCAAGGTATCCACCCGTTCATGCTCTACACGGATGTTGGGGTGGGCGTTAATGGCCCCGGTAACCAGGCCGGAAAAGGCTTCCCGATCCACCGCCAGCGCCGCACCGGCGGGCACGCTGGTTTGATCCGCACAGGCCATAATCAGGCTTCCCAAACGGCGCAACTCCTCCTTTAACAGGCCTTGCGCCGATGTAATATCGGTGGATTTAAACGAATTGGAACACACCAGCTCCGCCATCTGGCCGCTATGATGCGCCGGGGAGGCTTCACCCGGCCGCATCTCATGCAACACCACATGAACGCCACGCACGGCCAGCTGCCATGCAGCTTCGCTGCCGGCAAGCCCCGCGCCGATGACGTGGACTTCCCCGGGGATGCGGCTACTCATCCACGCCCTCCCCACGGCCTTCTACGGGCGCCTGGCCGGGGCAAGCGGCATCCATGCAGCGGGCGATTTCGTTGCCGCGCATACGTTTTAGCACCATCGGCCCACCACAGATGGGGCATTTTTGTTTAAGCAGCGGATCCCAGGTGCGGAAATCGCACTCCGGGTAAGCCGAGCAGCCATAAAAGGTGCGGCCTGTGCGCGTGCGCCGCGCCAATACCGGGCTGGCGCACTTGGGGCAAGGTGCTTCGATGGCCTGAACAATATTCTTGGTATTGCGGCACTCCGGGAAATTGGGGCAGGCCAGAAATTTGCCAAAGCGCCCCATCTTGTATACCATCATGGCGCCGCACTTTTCGCACGGTACATCGCTGACCTCATCCTGCAGGGTTACCTTTTCCATTGTCGCTTCGGCTTTTTCCAGATCCTTTTCAAACGGGCCATAAAATTCCTTCATAACGCCTTCAAAGGGCTGCTCGCCCTCCTCGATGGCGTCAAGCTTATCCTCCATACCGGCCGTGAAAGTTACATCGACAATGTTGGGAAAATGCTGTTCCATCAGCCCGTTAACAATGCGGCCAAGCTCCGTCGGCAAAAGCTGCCTTCCTTCACGGCAAACATAGCCGCGTTCCAAAATGGTAGAGATAATGGGTGCATAGGTACTGGGGCGCCCAATACCCAAATTTTCCATTGTGCGTACCAGCGTAGCTTCTGTATAACGGGCAGGCGGCTCGGTTTCATGCCGAACCGTTTTGGCTTCCTGCATGTGCAAAATATCGCCTTTTTCAAAGGCGGGTAAGCGGCTGGTGGACACAACCTCCCCACCGTCGGCCTCCTCCTGGCTTTCGATGTAGGCAGCGCGGCAGCCCGCAAAGGAAATGGATTCCCCGCTAAAACGAAGGGAAAAATCCCCTGCGGACATTTCGGCCTGCACGGTATCGTATTTGGCGGGCGCCATTTGACTGGCAAGAAAACGGGTATAAATCAGCTTATACAGCCGATACTGCTCGCTGGTCAGGGAAGATTTGATGGATTCCGGCGTACGGGTGATAACCGTTGGACGGATGGCCTCATGCGCATCCTGTGCCCCACGGCGCCCTTTGAACGTATTGGGTTTATCGGGCACAAAATCCGCCCCGTATTTTTCGCCGATGTAACTGCGCGCAGCCGCCTGGGCTTCCTCGGAAATACGCACGCTATCGGTACGGATATAGGAAACAAGGCCTACGGTGCCTTCCCCCTGGATATCGACGCCTTCATATAACTGCTGGGCCACCAGCATGGTACGCTTGGTGGTAAAGCCCAGCCGGCGGGAAGCTTCCTGCTGCAGGGCGCTTGTTGTAAAGGGCGGCTGGGGCTGCTGCATGCGTTGGCCCCGTTTAACCGCCTGCACCAGAATTTCTTCCTTTTTAAGCTGCTGTACAGCCTTTTCGGCTTGGGCCTGGGATTCAAATTCCAGCGTTGCCGCACGGCCGGGAACCACTACCCTGATGGGAAGCAGCGCCTTTTGCTTGGGCGCTGTAGCGGTAATATCCAGCGTCCAATATTCGCGGGAAACAAACTTTTCGATTTCCTCTTCCCGCTGGCAAATGATGTGCGCCGCTGCGGATTGCACGCGGCCGGCCGACAGGCGCTTGCGCACATTTTGCCAAAGAAGGGGGCTGATCTTATAGCCCACCAGGCGATCGAGCACACGCCGGGCCTGTTGAGCATCCACCAAATCCCGATCGATAGGCCGGGCTTTTTTTATGGCCTCACGAACGGCCGATTTGGTTATTTCGTTAAAGGAAATGCGGCAAGGTGCATCCTCCGGCAGGCCAAGCACCTGTGCCAGATGCCAGGCAATCGCCTCACCCTCGCGGTCAGGGTCCGTAGCCAGATATACCTGGCTGGCGGCCTTGGCTTCTTTTCGAATGCGGGCCAACACATCGCTGCGGCCGCGGATGGTAATATATTTGGGCTGAAAACCGTTTTCCACATCGACGCCGATCTGGCTTTTAGGCAAATCCCGGATATGCCCGTTGGAAGCCTCCACCTGATAGGTGGAGCCCAGGAATTT
>JAQXFY010000184.1 GCA_029006015.1 bacterium | reverse complement strand
GTAACCTCGATATAATAGCCAAATACCCGGTTATACCCTACCTTGAGGTTTTTGATGCCCGTGCTTTCACGCTCCGCCGCCTCCAACTTTTGCAGCCAATCCTTTCCACCGCTGGACAGGCCGCGCAGCTCATCCAGTTCCGCATGGTAGCCATCGCGGAACAGGCCGCCTTCCTTGATGGGGATGGGCGGCTGATCGGCTATGGCGTGCACCAGTTCCTCCGCCCATTCGGGCATATCATCAATTTGTGCCTGCAGCGCTTCCAGCAGGGGGCTGCCCGCACACAGCGCTTTGGCTGCCGGGATGGCCTGAAGGGATTTGCCCACCGCAAGGGCATCCCGGGCGTTGAAAGATCCGTAGGCCACCTTGCCGGCCAGGCGCTCCAGATCCTGGATGGAGGAAAGCGCTTCCTGCAGGGCCTGGGCGGTTTTATGATCCCGGTAAAAAACTTCCACCGCATCCAAGCGGCTTTCTATCTGGGCGCGATCCTGCAGGGGGGATTCCATCCACCCGCGCAGCATTCTGCCGCCCATGGCCGTTTTGGTGTTATCCAGCAGGTTAAGCAGCGTTCCCTTTTTATTTTTGCCCCGGAGGGGGGTTGTCAGCTCCAGGTTGCGGCGGGCAGCGGCATCCAGCATCATAAAGGCCTGCTGATGCTCCACCTTTAAATCCACCATATGCTGCAACGCATTTTTCTGGGTTTCCAGCAAATACTGCATCAGGGCGCCGGCCGCGCGCATGGCCAAGGGAAACTCCATCACGCCAAAGGATTCCAGCGTGTCCACCTGGAAATGCGCTTTAAGGGCACGCTCGGCATTTTGGGGCTCGTACCACCAATCGTGTACGGCATCGGCAGACGGGCCGTCCCATGCGTTGTGGGACAGTACCTCCCGCGCCCAGTCCGCAGCCTGGGAATCGGCAATAATCTCCCCGGGTTTAAGGCGCACCAGTAAATCCATTAGCTCCGCCGGTAAATTGGCGCCCACCAGCTGCCCGCAGAAAAATGTGCCCGTGGATACATCGGCCACGGCATAGCCCACGCCTTCCCCATCGCGGCACAGTGAAACCAGGTACAGGTTGGCCTTTTCCTCCAGCATGCTCATATCCACCACGGTGCCCGCGGTGATGATGCGCACGATGCCGCGCTCCAGCATGCCTTTGGATTCGGAGGGATCGGTCAGCTGCTCACAAATGGCGACGCGGTGCCCCTTTTCGATCAGGCGGGCGATGTAGCCATCGACGGCATGATAGGGCACGCCGCACATGGGCGCCCGCTCGGCAAGGCCGCAATCGCGCCCGGTCAACGTCAGTTCCAGTTCCTTGGATACCGTCAGGGCATCCTCAAAAAACATCTCGTAAAAATCGCCCAGGCGAAACATCAGGATGCAATCCGGGTTTTGCGCCTTCATATCCAGGTATTGTTGCATCATCGGCGTCAACGCCATGATTCCACCCCCTCAAAAAACCCTGCTAAGCCTTAGTGGCATCCGCCCCCGCAGCTGTCGCAATCGCCGCCGCAGGATTCATCCCCGCCGACATGGAATTTCAAAATGGCATTGACCATCTTCATCATGCGCTGAAAGGCCTCGCGCGTATCGGCAACATGCTTGAGCACGGGGTTTTCTTCCATCTGCAAATTGACATCGCGCAATTCCTTTAGCTTATCCTGCATATCCTGCGGGTTTCTGCCCGCTTCCAGCTGCTCGCGCAGCTCCCCGCGAACGGCCTCGGCCTTTTCCAGCAGCTGCTGGGCTACCCCATCCAGGGCCAGAGCGTCCTCCGCCTCGCGCATGGCCAAAAACGTGCGGCTTTCCGCCAGCGCTTGGCCAAGGCTTTGTGCGCACGCCATAACCTGGGATTCGGTTTCCTGATTTTCAAACTGTGCCATTGATGTGTCCCCCTTAAAAATACAATATAGGCCATGCACCCCCGCGTTTACGAGGGCACAATTTCTCCGTGCAGCGTATGGGCGCCGGCGCGCTTGATGGTAACCGGCAGGATACTGCCGATCCATTCCTGCCGGCCCGGGGCATGCACCGTGCGGTTATCGCCGGCTTTGCCCACCAGGTATTGCCCGGTGCGGCCATCCACACCTTCAAAAAGCACCTCAACGGTTTTGCCGATCTGCGCCTGATCGCGGCGGTGGGAAATTTCATCCTGCGCCGCCAAAAGCGCCAAATGGCGCTGGTGTGCCACATCCGGCGGTACCTGATCGGGCATGGAAGCCGCGCGCGTGCCCTGGCGCGGGGAATAGGTAAAAACATAGGCGGCATCAAATTCCACCTGCTGCACCAGCGACAGGCTGTCGGCAAAATCCGCATCGGTTTCACCGGGGAAGCCTACGATAAAATCCGTTGTCAGGCAAATGCCGGGCACGCCCTTACGCAGTTTGTCGACAAGCTGGAGGTAGCCTTCCCGCGTATAACGGCGGTTCATGCGCGCAAGCACGCCGGTGCTGCCCGATTGCACGGGCAAATGAACATGGCGGCAGATTTTTTCCTCCCCCGCAATGGCTTCGATGACCCGGTCGGACAGGTCCTTGGGATGGGAGGTCATAAAGCGGATGCGGCCAATGTCCTTGACGGCGGCTACCTTGTGCAGCAGGCTGGCAAAATCATCCTGCCCCTGCCGGTAGGAATTGACGTTTTGCCCCAGCAGAGTAACCTCCCTGACGCCCTGTGCGGCCAGGCTTGCCACTTCCTCCACAATGGCAGAGGTCTCCCGGCTGCGCTCCCGTCCGCGGACATAGGGCACGATGCAATAGCTGCAAAAGTTATTGCACCCTGCCATGATATTGACAAACGCCGTCAGCGACCTGGCGCGATGGCGGGGCATATCCTCCCTAAGAGGAGCGTTTTCGCGCAACGCAAGGCCGCGCTTGCCTTCAAGCAGCGCCTCGTGCATCAACCGCGGCAGTTCATCGATGGACTGGGGGCCCAGCGCAAAATCCACAAACGGATATTTTTTGAGCAGCTTTTCAGCCTGTCCGGGCTGCTGCATCATGCACCCGCACACGCCAACCACCCGGCCCGGTTTTTGGGCCCGCCACTTCCGCAGCGCGCCGACACTGCCGATCACCCTGGCCTCCGCATGCTCGCGGATGCAGCAGGTGTTAAACAGGATGGCGTCGGCCTCCTCCGGATTTTCGGCGGGAAAATACCCCATTTTGACCAGCCAGCCCGCCAGGGTCTCGCTGTCCCGAACATTCATCTGGCAGCCATAGGTATGGATATAAAAGCTTTTTCCAGCACAAACCGGCATCAGATCGGCGATCAGCTCCATCGCCACACCGGGATTTTCATCGATCAATGGCCTCGCAGCCCCCTTACATGCCATAAAACGGCAGATTGTATACTATTATACTGCAAAGCCACATACAAGCGCAAGGAACGCGCGGCCGGTATTTTCCCTACCATTGACGGCAGCCTCAAAGCGTCTACCCTGCAACTATGCAAGGCTCCTGCAGAAGATCATCATTTCCCCGGTGCAGGCCAGTTACAGTCGGCTATGCCCCCGATGCAAGCAGATGGCCCCCTGCCGCGCGGTAGAGGAGGGGACTGATGCCAAGGATTTTATGGCATTTTACCCTTGCTAGCCAAAAGGGTGCCGATGGGGCCAAGGTTTCCAAAACGCTATATTTCCTTTGTTTTAAAGGTTTTTTTGCCATAATTTGAAAAATTTAGGCAAAAGGCAAAAAAACTTCCGCTGGGGGGGTTGACAACGCACCCTTATATGCGTTAGAATCATCCGCGTCGCCTTTGTGGCGTGGTTCCGGGGTGTAGCGCAGCCCGGTAGCGCACGTGCTTTGGGAGCATGGGGCCGGGGGTTCAAATCCCCCCACCCCGACCAATGACCACGACCCCATGGTCAAGAGGCCTAAGACACCGCCCTTTCACGGCGGTAACAGGGGTTCGAATCCCCTTGGGGACGCCAAGCGTTCCGGAACCTGCGCGATGTGAAGGGCGGCCCTCGGGCCGCCTTTTCGCGTTCC
>JAQXFY010000183.1 GCA_029006015.1 bacterium | reverse complement strand
CCGGTTAGGCTAAACAAATACTGGATGTTTTTTCAAGATGAAACGGATCGTATGATTATTTTCAATTCCATGATGGGCATGGCAGTTGCCATTGACGATCCGGATATGGAGCAACAAATAGCCTACTTGAACCAAGGCAATACAATAGCCTACCGGCAAAAGCACCCTGTTATGAGGGCGTTATACGAAAAGCTGATTGTAGTGGATGACGCCTATGATGAGGACATACACATAAAATTAAGTTATGATAAAAGGATAACTAACGCGGCAATGCAATTTTAGTTATGTCTATTGCGGGCTACAATAAAAAACACAATATCCATTTTATCCCGGGTATGTCCGACACCGGTTGCGCTACCAGTTAGCGCAAGCCCCTGCATCAAGCAGGGGCTTGCATAAACCAGAATCCAAGGAGGGAAGCTCGATGTTTAAGCGCTTTGTCATGGCCCAGGGGTTTTTGCTGAAAAAGGCATGGGGATTTAGCCGGTTGCTTTTTCTGGGAAAAATGATGGTAGCATTGGTTGCGGGCATTACGCCCACCCTTCTTGTGTTGCTGGAGCGGCAGTTTGTTGAACAGTTAACGCAAAAGCAGTGGCCGCAAGCGCTTATCTATATTGGGGCAATTACATTAGCCACAATTCTGTCTGCTGTTTTTGTGGGCTTCCTGAATAGTAAACTTCACACGGGGGAAGAACAGCTCAGCGGTCAACTGTTATTTGGGATAAAACAAAAAACGGCAGAGATGGATTTGAAATTATTAAATGCACCCACCATCAGCACACTAAGGGAACGCGCGGAAAAAACAGCCGCCAACAGCCAGCAGATTATACAAAATATAGATATATTTTTCAAATGATAAGCTGCGCCGTTACCGTTATAAGCCTGGCTTCTGTTTTGGCTTCCATCTCTATTGCGGTTTTTGTGATAATTGCCATTATCATTGCTTTTCAAACCTATGTTATTATTAAAGAAAAAAGATTTGCTTTCCAGACTAATCTCGATATAGCGCCAATCCATAAGGAAATTAATTATTATTCAAGGGTGCTGGATGATCCCACCTATGCCAACGAGTTGCGCATGTATTCCATTTCCAACTGGATTATCGATAAATATTATCACCTGGTAAAAAAGGTAAATCAATTGGCGACATTATTTCGCAAAAAAGAATTTATATTCAATTCCGGTGTCAGCGTTCTTTCGGCCCTGCAAAAGCTGACTGTATATGTATACCTGGCCTGGCAGGTCATTTTTTATGATATGTCCTTTGCTAACTTTACGATGTCGTTTTCGGCCATACAATCTATCCTGTCCTCCATTAAAAATTTTATTACCGGCCTGGTCAATATGGGGGAAAACGCCGCTTATCTGGATGCTTATCTCCAGTATATGCTTATCCCAAATGAAATTGCGGTGGACGGGGGCAAGCAAACCAGGGATATTCCGGAGGCAGCTACACAGCTTCAGGTACAAAACGTCTTTTTCCGTTATCCTGGCGGTCAGGAGGATGTGCTGCAGGGCATCGACCTTTCCCTGGAAAAGGGCAAGTTTTATGTGGTGGTTGGCGTCAACGGCGCGGGAAAATCCACCCTGGTGATGCTGCTCAGCCGGCTATATGACCCTACCCAGGGCAAAATCCTGTACAACGGAGTAGATATTCGGCAGATCGATTACAAACAGTACCGCTCTCTTTTTGCGGTGGTTTTCCAGAATTATAAGTACTATCAAATGTCCATTGCCGAAAATATCGCCATGGAAGCGTATGATGCAAGCCCGCAGGTACGCGATAAAATCATCTTCTGCCTGCAGCAGGCTGGGCTATATGAAAAAGTGGCTGCCCTTCCCAAGGGCATTGATACCACACTGGGCCGTTTGCTGGATGATGAGGGCATGCTGCTATCCGGCGGGGAAACCCAAAAACTGGCGTTGGCCAAAGCCCTGTTTAAACAAACGCCCATCATTATTCTGGATGAGCCTTCCGCAGCCTTGGATGCTTTTGCTGAAGATGAGCTGATACAGACGTTTAACCGGACTGCTCGGGGAAAAACGGTATTGTATATCTCCCACCGGTTGTCCGTAGCCCGGTATGCGGATAAAGTGATCTTTATCGATGGAAAAAAGATTGCCGGTTTTGCCCCTCACGAGGAACTCCTCCGTACATCGGCGCGATATGCTGACATGTATCAGGCCCAGGCCAGGCATTATAGGGCTGAGGCTATGGCAAATGGGTGACAAGCGCTTTGTTTACAATGTGTATGGAAAAGGACTGATATCCAATGTACGCATGCCGTTATTGGAGGGCGCCTCGGCCCCACCTGAAGGCGGTGTGGAACTTTTTGTTACAATTGATAAAACATATAACCGAAACGCCCATGATATCCGCATTTACCCGCAAGGGCAAAGTTATATGGCCCTTTTAGGCAGGTTAGCCCAATATACAATTTATCCGGATCAAAACAAAGTGCTATGTACGGCTATATCCCACGAAGCCATGTTTTCGACGTTATTTAATATTCCCTATTCGGTTTATTTGGCGGCAAAGGGGGAACTTTTGCTCCATGCCTGTACCATGCTGTATAAAGAACGGGCCATCTGCTTTGTTGGCGATAAAGGAACCGGCAAAAGCACGTTAACAGGGCTGCTGAATAGTGATGAGCTTATCCTGATCGCTGATGATACGGTAAGAATAGATAAACAGAATATGGTATACCGGGCGCATAACCTGGTTAAATTTACACCGGAAAGCATGGAAATTATTCATAACCGCCATGTTTTGCAGCACAAAAATATCGCAGGCAAATCTTACGTTAAAATAGATACACCCTTTATAAGCGCACAGATTGGGATGGTTGTGCAGCTTGCCCGCTCCAATGACGGTATCCGGTTAACGGATATCCACGATATGATGGCAAAAAGGCGTATCTATATCGGAAATGTCGTCGGGTTGCAGTATTTTCCGGCGGAGCTTATTTGTAAAGCCATGCGGTTTGGTTGGAGCAATATCTTTTTTTGCAAGTTGCATATCCCGGGTACGCTGCTCCGCTTGGTAGCCGGCACGGCACAAATACGGGATACCATCAAGCAATCGTTGGACAGGGAAACATAGCCTAAAAATTTACATGCTACATGGGGATGTTGATGCACGGGGCATCCGGATAAAAGCAGCCGCCCCGGTTGGGGCGGCTGCCGGCTTTATGGATATGGGTAAGCCTTTGGATTGGGGTTACAATATCCGTTTGCGTTTAGTTTTTAAAGCAGCCTATGTTGATGCCGCAGTCGGTGCGCACGCCCTGGTCGGAGCCGTTGGCGGGCACGCGGCCGGCGGACAGGTTGACCGCCGAATAGATGCTGTCCTTAACCAGAAAGCCGGTGGGCAGCTGCAGCCCGGCGCCGGCAGCGGGGTTGCCGGTACCGCTTGCCAGGCTCAGATCGCCCGTGCCGGCATCGGCAAACACCGTGGACATATTGGCGTTTGCAACAAACAGGTTATCGGCCCGGGCATCCGCGGCGATGGCCGACGGGAAAACGGCCGAGGAAGCGCTGGTCAGGAAGAGGTTGTTTTTAAATTCAACCCCGTGCCCGCTTGCCAGCGAACCTTCACCCAGGGTAACCATGTTGTTGACCGAGCCGTTTAGCTTGCCGAAGATGTTGTTATAGAAGCGCAGGTTAAGCGGTGCGTTGAGGTTGGGGTTGGGGTACGCCCCGTGGTCGGAGCAGGAGTGCTGCACGCCCTGGCCATCAAAGTTGACCACATAGCGCGAGGTGGAGCCGCCCAGTAAAATGGTGTTGTTGTAGATTTCCACATTGCGGGAGGTATCCGCCGAATCGCCGCAGTAGAAAGTCATGCCGCCGGCATAATCGTTGTAGGAATAGTTGCCGCGCACGATGCCGTTTTGCAGCGAGGAGAAGTTGTAGCCCGCACCGCCGCCGGAGCCGGTATACCAGCCCGTGCCGTTGTTGATGGTGGCATTGTACTCATAAATGCCGTTCATGCAGATGCCCAGGGGCAGGATATCGGACCGCTGCTGGAAGGATTCCAGGGGCAGGGTATCGATATCGCCGTTGAGGTGGAATCCGCAGCCGTTGTTGTGCCGGGACACGTTGGCGGTATAGCGGAAGTTGTTGGCGGAGTTGTTGTAATAGTAGCCGTGCTCGCCGTTGTTGGCGGAATAGTTATACTCGTAAACGATGTTGGGGCTTTGCGCGGCAAAGATGCCGGTAACCAGCACACCGTCGACGGAGTTGTTGCGCACCACGATAAAGCTGGCATGGTTCATGTAGATGCCATACCGCCCCATGGCGCGGAAAGCCGTGGTATCATACCCGTTGCTGCCGTTGCCAACGGCCGCTGCAACCTGGGCCTTGGTCATCTGTCCGCCATAGTTGCCGCCGCGGATATCCATGCCATCCAGCACCCAGTAGGCCGAGTTGATGTAGAACGAGCAGATGGAGCTGGCCTGGGCGGAGGAGGTACTGATGGAGCCGTTGGTAATGATGGGCCGGTTGTCGGGATCCTGCGCGGCAACGCGGCGCCAGGCGGTGGGCGAACCGGCCGCCGTGGTGTTAAAGCCCGAGGTATAGGTGCCCGGGGCTACCCATACCGTGCCGCCGGCCTGCAGGCGGTCCACCGCATACTGAATGGTGCGGTAGGGGCTGGATTGGGTACCGTAGCCGGCAGCGTCCGTGCCTGTGGTGGCCACGTACAGGTCCTTGGAAGCATCAAACACAGGGGAAACCTCCCAGTCATGCTCAATGCCTACCGTGCCCGAAGGAACAACGGTGGGCGTAGGGGTCGGCTCGGTGCCGCCGCCGGACCCGCTACTGAACGAGACGATGACAAAATTACCGGTTTGATTGCAGGTGAAGGAAACCGAGCTCTGCCCGAACACCAAATCCCAGCTTTGCACGTAGCCGTCGCCATCGGAATCAAACCACACCAAGTATAGATCATCGGGCGACAGGTTGACAAGCGTATAGGAAAACACATAGCTAACGCCGGAGGAAGGTTTGGCGTTCTGGGTGGTAATGCCCCAGGCCGTGTAGTTGCCGTTGATGATTTTCTGCAAATAGTCCGTCGGCAGGGAGGAATCCGATTGGATACCGGCCATCAGGGTATTGCTGGGGGCAAAGGTGGTGTAGCCAACGGCGCTGCCGCCGACCGTTGCGCCGTTAAAGGATAAAATGGGCGCGGTGGCCGTGCCGCCGAAATACACCAGGGCGTAGATTTTGTTGGCGTTTAAATCGGTGGCGCGCGAGGGGCGCGGCTGGCTGAGCAGCGCCTGGTAGGCGCTTGACGTGGCCGAGGTAATCATGGCATCGACCACATCAAAGGAAGGGTAATCCAGCCAGATCAGCGCCGCCTTGGTCATGTCCCATCCATCCACCGCAAAGCTGACCGAAAAGGTATTGCCGGAGGCCTGCTGCTCGGTCAGGGTAAAGCTAAGCGGAATAAAATCGGTCCAGGTATCCCCGTCCAGGGTCAGCGGGCCCGTGCCGTTGACGCCGCCCATGCGGCCGCCCAGCGTGGCGTCGCCCCAGGCGTTAAATTCCCCCGCCGTGGGGTTGTTGAGCCACGACTGGATGGTGGAGGCTGCCGATGGGTATTCGGCAACGCTGATGTAGCTGGGCTTGGAAAGCACCTGGAAGGCATTTGTGCCCATGGCTGTGGCGGCTGTCGGTGGGGCGGCGGTCCATAGCACGCCGAGCATGACCATCAGCGCAGCCGCAAAGGAGACGATGCATTTGCTTAGATGTGTTCGTTTCATGGTATCCTCCTTTTTACTCGGGAACATTTTGCTCCCTTTTTTACTTATATTAGACTGCTCGCATCATTAATTGTCAATAGCAAAATATGTCGGATTATAGATGTTTGCGGCGAGTTTATCTTTTTGGCTCTATCTTTCGGCTAATCGGCATAGAAGGGGCCGGCCGGCGGCAGCAAAAACCCCCTGGGCAGCGGCGGGGGGATGGTGGTTTTACCGCTGCGCGGGGTTGGCGGCCATGGGGAATGGGCGGGTATAACAAAATACCCGGGGCGCGTGGCCCCGGGTGGGTTTGATATCCTGTTTTTTCCGGCCGGTGCAGGCGGCTGCGCCTGGCCGGGTGCGTTTTAGTTTTTCAGGCTTTGCATGGGTGCGGGGATGCGGCCGCCGCGCGCGATCAGCTTGGCGGGCGAGGCGGGGTTTACCCGCATAACCGGGCCGCGGCCCAGCAGGCCGCCGAAGTTGAGCTCCTCCCCCACGCTTTTGCCGATGGCGGGGATGACGCGCACCGCCGTGGTTTTGCTGTTGATCATGCCGATGGCGGCTTCATCGGCAATGATGCCGGAGATGGTTTCCGCCGGTGTATCGCCGGGCAGCACAATCATATCCAGCCCGACGGAGCATACCGCCGTCATGGCCTCCAGCTTTTCGATGGTAAGCGCGCCGCAGGCAGCGGCATCGATCATGCCGGCATCCTCCGTCACGGGGATAAACGCGCCGGACAGCCCCCCCACGTGGGAGGAGGCCATAACGCCGCCCTTTTTGACCGCATCGTTTAGCAGCGCCAGGCAGGCGGTGGTGCCGTGTGCGCCGCAGCGCTCCAGCCCCATTTCCTCCAAAATATGGGCGACGGAATCGCCGACGGCCGGCGTGGGCGCCAGCGACAGGTCGACAATGCCAAAGGGCACGCCCAGCCGGCGGGAAGCTTCCCGCGCCACCAGCTGGCCCATGCGGGTGATCTTAAAGGCCGTGCGCTTGACGGTATCGGCTACCTCCGTCAGGTCGGCATCGGCAAGCTTATGGATGGCCGCGCGCACCACGCCCGGGCCGGATACGCCGACGTTGATAACACAATCGCTCTCCCCTGCGCCGTGGAAAGCGCCCGCCATAAAGGGGTTGTCATCGGGCGCGTTGCACAGGGCAACCAGCTTGGCCGGGCCGATGCAGCCGCGGTCGGCGGTTTTTTCGGCGCTTTCGCGCACGATGCGCCCCATCAGCGCCACGGCGTCCATGTTGATGCCCGCCTTGGTGGAGCCGATGTTGACGGAGGAGCACAGCCTGTCCGTGGTGGCAAGCGCCTCCGGAATGCTGCGGATAAGCGCTTCGTCCCCGGCGGCAAAGCCCTTTTGCACCAGCGCGGAGTACCCGCCGATAAAGTTGACGCCGATATCCTGCGCCACCTTATCCAGCACCCGGGCCAGCGCAACGGGATCGCCCCCGCAGCTGGCATAGATCATGGCAATGGGCGTAACGGCCACGCGCTTGTGGATGATGGGAATGCCGTATTGCTTTTCGATTTCCTCCCCGGTGCGCACCAGATGCTCGGCTTTGCGGGAAATTTTATCGTAGATGCGCCGGCAGGTGGTGGCGTTATCGCCGGTGGCGCAATCCAGCAGGGAAATGCCCATGGTAATGGTGCGGATATCCAGGTTTTCATCCTGGATCATGTTGACGGTTTCCAGGATGTCTTTGGTATTGATCATGCTGTTCCTCCGTCAGATGCGGTGCATGGACGTAAAGACGTCCTCATGCATGGCCTGGATGGACAGGCCCAGCTCCCGGCCCAGGGTATTGAGGTGATCGGCCAGCTGGGTAAAGGGAATGGTGCTGTTTGTGGCATCCACCAGCATCATCATACAAAACATATCCTGCAAAATGGATTGCGTTACTTCGATGATGTTTACCTGGTACTCGGCGCAGCACCCGGCTACTTTGCCCAGAATGCCAACGCTGTCTTTTCCTACAACGATAATGACGGCGCGCATGGATATGCAGCCCCCTATGCAAAAGATAAGGCTATTTTACCACACCCGGCGCGCTTTTCCTATTCTTTTGTCGCGCGGGGCGCCTGCAGCGGGCGGGTATGCGCTAAAAACCATATAAAAACCGCGGGGCGGCGGCTGCCGCCTTCGCGGTTTTTGGTTGACGGAACGGTTTTTTGTTTTTTCCCGGTTTTTTGCAATAAAAGGTGCCTGGCGTGCGGGGCAAAAGCGCGGGGCGGCCTGCCCGGCGCGCCTACCGGCCCTGCAGATGCCCTTTCAAAAACAAAATGGCCTGACGGTAGCCTTCAAACCCCATGCCGATAAAGGATTTGATGCACGCCATGCCGGCATAGGATACCTGCCGGAAGGGCTCGCGCCGGGTGACATCGCTCAGATGCACCTCCACCGCGGGCAGGTTGACCGCCTTGAGGGCATCCAAAATGGCGATGCTGGTGTGGGTATAGGCCGCAGGGTTGATGACGATGCCATCGTATACCCCCAGCGCCTGCTGGATTTTGTCCACCAGCGCGCCCTCGTGGTTGGATTGAAAGATATCCACCTGCAGGCCGGCTTCCGCGGCCGCGGATTGGATAAAGGCTGCCAGGTCGTCATAGCTGCGCTCGCCATAGATGCCTTTTTCGCGCACGCCAAGCAGGTTCAGGTTAGGGCCGTTAAGCACCAGGATGTTCATGCAAAAACTCCTCTCCAATGGATTGCGCCGCGTCCTCGGGCGATCGGGTGTTGTCCACCACCGCATCGCACGCGGCCATGTACAGCGGCCGGCGGGCTTTTTCCATGTCCGCCAGCGCCTGTGGATTGGCGGACAGCGGGCGCCCGGCGGTATCCAGCGCCCCAAGCGGGCGGCGCAGGTAGTACAGCCGCCCGTTCTGGCGCAGGGCGGCTATGTTGGCATCATCCAGCACCGCCCCGCCCCCCGTGGCGATAACCAGGCCGGTTTTTTCGCCCAGCGCGGCGATGGCCGCCCGCTCCAGCCGGCGAAAGGCGGCCTCGCCCTGCGTGGCAAAAATCTGCGGGATGGGCATACCGGCCTGCTTGATGACCGCCTCATCGCTGTCGGCCACCTCGCGCCCAAGGCGGCTTGCAACCAGGCCGCCCACATGGGTTTTGCCGCTGCCCGGCATGCCGATCAGCACAATGTTTTCAAGGCCGGATAACAGCTGGCCATATACCTTATCGCACGCCTGCGCGCTTTGCGGGCGGCCCAAAAACAACCCGTTTGCCGCTACCGCCTGCGCCACCAGCATGTACAGCCCGCCGCTTGCCGGAATGCCCAGGGCCATGGCCTGCTGTACCAGGCGCGTGCGCAGCGGGTTGTAGATTACATCTAGCACCCCGCACAGGTTGGAAAAGCCCGTCAGCTCCATCGGGCAGCCGCCGCCCGCGGGAAACATGCCCACCGGCGTGGTGTTTATCAGGATATCGGCGTTTTTATACGCGCCCTCCATGGCGTAGGTAACCGGCCCCCCGCGGGATACCGTAACCACCTCGCGCGCACCGGCATCCAGGCAAACGCAGCGCGCCGTCATCGAGGTGCCGCCGCTGCCCAAAATGGCCACCTTACGCCCCTTAAAATCGATGCCCGCGCGCCGCGCCATCTGCGAAAAGCCGGTATAATCGGTGTTGTAACCGGCCAGCCCGTCGGCCGTGCGCACCAGCGTGTTGACGCTGCCGATGTGCCGGGCCTCCGGCGACAGGCTGTCGCACAGGGGCAGCACGGTTTTTTTGTAGGGGATGGTCACGTTAAGGCCCTGGCACGGCCCATGCAGCACAAAATCTTTAACATCCTGTGGCGGCATGGGATACAGCTTGTAATCATACCCGCCCAGCATGGCGTGGATGGTGGCCGAATAGCTGTGCCCCAGCCGCTCCCCGATCAATCCGCACTGGCGCATGGCGTTTCCTCCCGGTAATGGCCCAGCAGCACAACTTCCCTGGCGCCCAGGGCCTGCGCGTTCATCAGCCCGCGCACGCGCGCATCCTGCAGGCTGGCCTGCACATCCAGATAAAAGTAAAATTCAAAATTGGCCCCCGGGATAGGCCGGCTTTCCAGGCGGGTCAGGTTAAGTCCCAGGCTGGCAAAGCGGCTGAGCACCGCGCTCAGCGCCCCCGGCTGATGCTGCAGCGTCAGCCGCAGGCTGATCTTATCGGCATCGGGCGTTTGAATGCGCCGGCGGGACAGGGCAATAAAGCGCGTATAATTATGCGGCATGTTCTGGATATCCTGGCTTAATACCGCAAGGCCGTACAGCCCGGCGCATGCGGGGGATGCGATGGCCGCGGCATCGCTGTGCCCGATCTGGGCGATCTTGAGCGCCGCAGCGGCGGTATTGGTGCAGGCAACGGCCTGCACCCCGGGGTGGGCCTTAAACCAGGCGCTGCATTGGCCCAGCGCCTGGGGATGGGAATACACCTGCCGGATGCCCTCCAGCCCGGCGCCGGGCGGCGCCAGCAGCGCATGGCGAATGGGCATGCGGATGGCCCGCACGATGGACAGCGGATGGGCGGCCAGCAAATCGTAGATGCCCTCCACCGTGCCGTGCAGGCTGTTTTCGATGGGTACCACGCCGATATCCGCCCGGCCCTGCTCCACGGCCAGGAAAACCTCCTCAAAGCTGGCGGCATACAGCGGCGCCGCCTGCGGGAAAAGCGCGCCGGCAGCCTGCTGGGCATAGGCGCCCTGCACCCCGCACACGGCAACGCAATCGGGCTGGGGCAGCGGCTCGGGCGTGTATTCCCCCGCCTGGTCCGGGGCATTTCCCCCGGCCATGCGCTGGTTCTGGTAAGCCCGGCTGGCCTCAAACATGGCGGCATACAGCATGCGCGCATACGGGGCAAACGCCTCGCCTGCGGCGGCGGATACGCGCTCCAGCACCTGCTGTTCCCGCCCGGGGTGCAGGGTGGTAAGGCCGTGCGCGGCCTTGTAATCGGCAACCTGCCCGGCAACCTGCATGCGCTTGGTAAAAAGCGGGATCAGCTGCCCGTCTATTTCATCGATCTGGCGCCTGTAATCGGATAAATCCATATGCAATCTCCTTTATCCCCTGGCATCCAGTAGCATGTCCAGCAGCACCATGGCCACAACGGCCTCCACACAGGGGGCGGCGCGCAGCACGATGCACGGATCATGCCGGCCGGCAATGCAAAGGGGGGTTTGTTGCCCATCGGAATAGCGGATGGTCTGCTGCTGGCGCGCGATGGAGGGCGTCGGCTTAAAGGCGGCGCGCAGCACGATGGGCATGCCGGTGGTAATGCCGCCAAGCGCCCCGCCGTGGTTGTTGGTGGCGGTGGCGATGCCGCCCCCGGCGGGGATATAGGCATCGTTATGCTGGCTGCCGCGCATGGCGGCTGCGGCAAAGCCCGCGCCAAATTCTACGCCCTTTACCGCCGGAATGCCAAATACGGCTGCCGCCAGCCGGTTTTCCACGCCGTCAAACATCGGGCTGCCCACCCCTGCGGGCATGCCGGTGGCCGCGCATTCGATGATGCCGCCGATGGAATCCCGATCGGCAGCCGCGGCGGCAACCTCCGCCTCCATGGCGGCAACGGCGCCCGGATCCAGCACGGGAAACGCGCTGGCGGCCAGCGCATCCAGCTGTTCGGGCGATATCGCGGCGGCATCCATCGCCGTATCGCGCGCGCTGCCGATGGACAAAATGTGCGCGCCCACGTGCACGCCCCGGCGGGATAAAATCTGCATGCAAATGCCACCGGCAATGCAAAGCGGCGCGGTCAGCCTGCCCGAAAAATGCCCGCCGCCCCGGGCATCCTCAAAGCCGCGGAAGCGCACATGGGCGGGAAAATCCGCATGGGCGGGGCGTGGGGTATCGGCAAGGGCGGCGTAATCGCCGGAGCGCTGCTGGCTGTTTTCGATGACGGCGCAAAGCGGCGCGCCGCAGGTAACGCCATCCACCACGCCGGATACAAAGCGCGGGCTGTCGCCCTCCTTGCGGGGGGTGGTCAGCCGGCGGCCCGGCGCACGGCGGCCCATAAAGGCCGAAAGCGCTTCCATATCGATGCGCTCCCCGGCGGGCAGGCCGTCGATAACGATGCCGATGGCTTGCCCATGGGACTGGCCAAATACGGAAAAGGTTATGTTTTTGCCAAAGCTAGAGGCCATCTGCATTTCCTCCCAGGCGTTTAAAATCCTCAAAAAACGCGGGGTATGATTTTTTGACCGCACCGGCGCCCTCCAGCGTGACGCCGCCCGTGCAGCCGATGGAGGCCAGCGCGCACGCCATGGCAATGCGGTGGTCCCCAAAGCTTTGCGCCGCACCGCCCGGCAGGCTGGGCTTGCCCCAGATGGCAAGGCCGTCGGGCGTTTGGCTGATATCCGCCCCCAGCGCGCTCAGCATGGCGGAGGTAGTCTCCAGCCGGTCGCTTTCCTTCAGGCGCAGCCGCGCCGCGCCCGTCAGGTGCGTGCATCCCCCGGCCAGGCAGGCCCCCGCGGCCAGCACGGGCACCAGATCGGGAAAATCGGTGCAATCGATATCGCAGCCGTGCAGCGCGCCGCGGCTGCAAACGCGCACGCCGCCGGCAACCCGCTCCACCCGCGCGCCAAAGCGCTCAAGCAGCGGGGCGATGGCCCGATCCCCCTGGGGGGAGGCGGTATCCAGCCCCGTCACCGTTACCGGCCCGGCCAGCGCGCCTGAGGCCAGAAAAGCCGCCGCGCCCGACCAGTCGCCCTCGATGGCCAGGCTGCCGGGCGAGGTATACCGCTGCCCGCCCGGTACGCGCAGGGTATTGCCCAAGCTTTGTACCCGGATGCCAAAGGCCGCCAGGGCGGCCAGGGTCATATCGACATAGCCGCGGGATTCCAGCGTGCCGGACAGAGTCAGGGTGCTGTCGCCCTCCAGCACCGGCAGGGCAAACAGCAGCCCGGTAATAAATTGGGAGCTGATGTTGCCGGGCAGCACATAATCCCCGGCTGTCAGGCGGCCGCAAAGCTGCAGCGGCAGGTGAGGGCTGTCCATGCGGCAGCCGTGGGCGCACAGCGCGCCGGCCAGCGGGCCGATGGGGCGCTCGGGCAGGCGTCCGCAGCCGGTAAAACGGGCACAAACGCCCATCTGCGCGGCTACGGGCAGCAAAAACCGCAGGGTGGAACCGCTTTCCCGGCAATCCACCACGGCATGCTGCGGCGCCGGGCCCGGGGTAATGATCACCGCCCCCGGCTGCCTTTCAATGCCCGCGCCCAGGGCCGCCAGGCCGGACAGCGTGGCTTCGATATCCTGATTGGTCTGCTCCAGGGCGATGCGCGTCGGGCGGTCGGCCAGCGCGGCGCAGATGGCCATGCGGTGCGCCTGGGATTTGGAGGGCGGCGCCTGCAGGCTGCCCGAAAGCGGGGCGGGGGTTATCTGCATGGCACACCCTCCCCGGCCTTGACCAGCGCGGGCAGCTGCGCCAGCGGGTAATCGCAAAGCGCGCAATCCCCGATGCCGCGGGGCACCACCAGCGTTACATGGTCGCCCTTGCGCTTTTTGTCATGCCCCATGGCCTCGATCAGGCAATCGGCCGGATAAGGGCAGGCGTCCGGAAGCCCCCAGGCCCGCAAGGCGCCGGCCAGCGGGGCGGAAACATCCTCCCGGCACAGGCCCAGGGCATAGGCGGCGCGCGCCATCATAACCATGCCGATGCCCACCGCATGCCCGTGGGGCAGCGTGTAGCCGCTGGCGCGCTCGATGGCGTGGCCGATGGTATGGCCAAAGTTTAATTTCTGCCGCTCGCCCTTTTCGCGCTCATCGCGGGAAACCACCTGGTTTTTGATATCGATCAGGCGGTAAAGGATATCCTCCAGATCGTCCATGGCGCCGCCCCGGATGCGCTCAAACAGCGCCCCGTCGGCAATGGCCGCGGCCTTGATGCCCTCCGGCACGCCGCAAAGGAAAATATCCCGGGGCAGCCGGCGGATGATATCGGTATCGCACAGCACCAGCTCGGGCTGCCAGAAGGCGCCGGCCAGGTTTTTGCCCTGCGGCAGGTTGACGCCGGTTTTTCCCCCGACGGAGGAATCGATGGCGGCCAGCAGCGTGGTGGGCACCTGGATAAAGCGGATGCCCCGCATGTAGCACGCCGCGGCAAAACCGGCCATATCCCCGGTTACGCCGCCGCCCAGGGCGATGACGATATCGCCCCGACCCAGGTTATGGGTGGCCAGAAAGGCCAGCATATCCGAGATGGTGGCCAGGTTTTTTTGCCCCTCGCCATGGGCAAAGGCATACAGGCAGGCGGAAAACCCCGCCGCGCCCAGGCTGCGGCAGGCGGCGGCCCCGTATTTTTGCGCCACGATATCATCGCTGATAACGGCGGCCGCACAGGGCGAAACGCGCCCGGCCACAAACTCCCCCAGCCGGGCCAGCAGCCCGGGGCCGATGACGATATCATAGGCTTTTTGCGTGTGTACGCGCAGCGTTTTCATGCGCCCTTCCCCATTTCATCGGCCTTTTCCTTGCGCTGGCGCCCATCGCGCAAAAGGGCGCAAAGCGCATCGGCGTTGCCCGTGGCAATGGCATCGCGCAGGTCCGTCAGGTTTTGCAGCAGGATGTTGATTTCCTCCACCAAAAAATCGGCGTTATCCAAAAACAGCTCGGTCCACATGCCTTCGTTGAGCCTGGCCACGCGCGTCATATCCTTAAAGCTGCCCGCCGAAAAGCCCATGTGGCGCGTTGCGGACGGGCTTTTGATGTATGCGCTGGACAGCACGTGCGCCAACTGGGAGGTGTAGGCGATGATGCGGTCGTGCTCCTCGGGGGTGGACATGACCACGCGCCCGAACCCAAAGGATAAAAACAGCTTTTTTACCTTTTCCATTAGGCGGATATCCATATCGCCCGGCGGCGTTAAAATCATGGAAGCGCCGTCAAACAGCGAGGGGATGGAGGCGCCAAAGCCCGATTTTTCCAGCCCCGCCATGGGGTGCCCGCCGATAAAGGTAAAACCGTGGCCGGCAGCCAGCGCCGCGGCCTCCGGGCAAACGGCGCGCTTGACGCCGCAGCAATCCACCACCAGCGTATCCTTGGCGATTTGATCGGCATGCCCGCGCAGCCAATCAAGCGTATCGCCCGGGTACAGCGCCAGGATGACCACCTGGCAATCGGGCAGGGCGCCATCGGTCAGCTCGTCATCGATGGCGTGAAGCAGCTTGGCCTTTAGCATAACGGTTTGCGACAGATCGCACCCCAGTACGGTATGGCCGGTATGTTGCTTGATGGATTTGGCCATGGAGCCGCCGATCAGCCCCAGCCCTACGATGCCGATTTTCATTGTGCTTCCCCCTTCAGGCTTTCCAGCGCCCCGCGCACGGCGGATACCTTTTTGACCACCTGCCCGAAAGCGGCGGGCGTCAGCGATTGCGGGCCGTCGCACAGGGCATG
>JAQXFY010000182.1 GCA_029006015.1 bacterium | reverse complement strand
GGGCTGGAGCGCGACACCATCGGCGGGTTTAACTCCATGATTGAAAAGCAGAAGAAGGAAGCGGGCGAGGCGCTGGTCTCCACGGTGCTGTTTGACAACGAGAGCGTGGTCATCCATGACCGCCTGCCGCTTGACCGAGTTCCCCGCATGACTGAAAAGGAGTACTTCACCCGGGGGTGTACGGCTTTGCTGGATGCCGTTGGCGGCGCCATCCATCACATCGGCAACATCCATAAGTATGCTCGGAAGGAAGATGTGCCGGAGAAGACGATGTTCATCATTACCACCGATGGCTACGAAAACGCCAGCAAACGCTATGACTACGAAAAGGTGCGAAAGATGATCGAACGCCAGAAGGAAAAATACGGCTGGGAGTTTCTGTTCCTGGGTGCCAATATCGATGCCGCCGCGGAGGCCAGGCGCTTCGGCATCAGCGCCGACCGTGCGGTGAACTACAAGTGCGATGAGGAAGGCACGGCGCTGAACTATGAGGTCATCAGCGAGGCGGTGTGCAGCGTGCGCGCATCCAGGCCGCTCAGCGCTGACTGGAAACGACGCATCGACGAGGATGTTCAAAAGCGCGGCAAGTAAAAGCTGGTTTGCTGCAACAAAGAATACGGCGGGGCAAATACGATTTGAAGTTGCTATAGGTGGCCTTCGGCCGCAACGCTGGCCATCTCCAGCGGTGTGGAGGTGAAGAAGCTGGCCAACATGCAGGTCCAGGGCCATGCATCGGCGGCGACCACGCTGGATGGACATTTATCCCCACATTGCAGACGACGCGAAACACTGGAGTTGGCCGGTTCATCTTCGGCAACAATGTCCCAAAAAACTGCTTGTGCTATCGATGGCGCTATTGGTAGAATAGGTGGAGCCAAGGGCAGCTCTTCTATGGATGCCCAAGCCGCAAAGGAACATCACAGTAAGCTGTATTTCCATATTGAATTCTAAACATTTCCCGGCTGAGTGATGAAACTCGGCCGGGTTTGTTTATTGTCTATATCGTGGCGGCTATCGTCATTTCGCCCATCTGATTACAGTTGAAACGTGGTCAGCATCTTCCTGCGCTCCACGCATATCCGCTTCCTGTCCCGTCCGCCATGGCGTATTGCCCAAGCCGGGCGCACTTAAGCGCCTATGCTGCGGGCGGCGCATGCGGCAGGCAGGGGGGAGGGCACTACGGCGCAAATAAAAAATCCGGGCCCTTGTGGGGCCCGGATCGTTTATTGCAACTTATTGGCCTTTGATGGTTTCAAAGCATTTGCTGCAGTAAACGGGCTTGTCCTGCTTGGGAACAAAGGGAAGGCGCGCGGGGCCGCCGCACATCGAGCACGTCGCCTCGAAATATTCACGCGGACGGGCGTTGTTCTTGCGGGCATCGCGGCAGGCCTTGCAGCGGCTGGGCTCGTTCATCAAGCCGCGGGAAGCATAGAATTCCTGCTCGCCGGCCGTGAAAACAAACTCGGCGCCGCATTCCTTGCAAATCAGGGTCTTGTCTTGATACATGGTTCGTGCTCCTTTAAGGTTAGTCTGTATCCCCACCGCCAAAGCGGCTGACCTGGTCTTTGCCCCCACACTCGCCGGCTGGAGGCATTGCTCAGCGCTCTGGCGCCCTACGCCGCCCCTCTCGGTTTGCCCGGCCGGTCTTACACCTAGACTGCTCCATGCTCACCGGCGCTTAGGCCGGCTTACGTGGGTCGTTTCGCCCGCAGCTGGCATCGACTTTCAACCACAGCCCGCTTTGCAGTGGATACCGCTTCATTATACGGGATGAGGGGCTTGTTTGCAAGCGCCTTTTACGGTTTATCTTGCAAGCCGGGGGCGGGTACGCGGCACGCGGTCAGCGCGCGCACCTGCGTGCAGCCGGCCGATTTCAGCACCCGGCTACATGCGGCGGCCGTGGCGCCGGTGGTATACACCTCATCGATGAGCAGCACGCGCAGCCCGGCTACCTTTTGCGGCCCGGGCCTAAGGGCACCCTGCAGGTTTTGCAGCCGGGCCGCCCGCCCAAGCGAGGCCTGGGGCGCAGCCCTGTGGCGGCGCACCAGCGCACGGGGCAGGCAGGGAATGCCGCTGTAATGGGAAAGGGCCTGCGCGATCAGTTGGGCCTGGTTGTATCCGCGCCTCCATCGCCTGAAAAATGCCATGGGCACGGGCACCAGGGCATCGGCTGTGATATGGTTTTGCTGGATATACTCGGCCATGGCATAGCCGATAACCCGGGCGATGGCGGTTTGGCCCGCGTATTTCAGCTTTTTAACCAGTTTTTCTGCCGTGCCGCCATATACCCACAGCGCCTCGCCCTCGCCATCCCAGGCCTCAAAATCCGCGCGGCAGGCCGGGCACAGCGCTTTGCCATCCTCCGCATCGCCCTCGCAGGCCATGCAGGTAAGGCCATCGGGAAAGACAAGGTTCCAAACTTCCCAGAAGGCTGGATTCATGGCTGCCCCTCCTGCAGCCAGACGCGCAGCGCGCTGATGCGATCGGCCTGGCGGCGGTTGGACGCCATGCGGGCAACCTGCCGGTCGCTTCCGCAAAATACGCACAGCCTGCGGGCGCGCGTTAAAGCGGTATAGACCAGGTTCATCGATAACAGCCGGGGCGGCCCGTCGCAAAGCGCGATGACCACCGCCGGGTATTCGCTGCCCTGGGATTTGTGTACGGACATGCAATAGGCCAGCTCGATATCCTCCAGCGCGGCGGCATCATATTCGATTTCGCGCCCATCATCCAGGCGGATGACAGCACTCCTGGCTGCGGG
>JAQXFY010000181.1 GCA_029006015.1 bacterium | reverse complement strand
CCCCTTCACGAGACGGATACATTTGCACATTAATCTCAAAAATATATCTTTCCTGCGAAATGATCTTATCCAGATCGGATGTATCTTGTATGGCGCTTTCAAGCTCACTTTTTGTCATTAAAACCGAATCTATTATTTTGGCGGAAAACGGATACGAGATGGGCTGCGGCTCGGGCGTAGGGGCGGGCGTAGGGGTAAAGCTTACGGGTGTTATGCTTGGGGTAGCCCCCGGCGCGGGGCTGCCAAGCGGCGCACTGCATCCGCCCAGGGCCACCTGAAAAACAAACAACAGGCCAACAGGAAACATGGCGTATTTTTTCATCTTTTGCGCCTCCTGCAAACAACGGGTATCATTTCCTTTTCCTCTGTTAAGTCGGTTTGGTACGTGGGGGGAAAGTGAAGGTTTGGTATTTGGCGCCGTTATTCCATTGCTCAACATCTGTCACAATAAATTGAAAAACATCTGTCGGCTGTATCGCCATCTCACATTCAATAAAAACATAGTGCCATACTGTTAGAGATTCCTCTACCCCCGAAAAACACGCCACATCGATGGTAACCTCGTCGCCTTTTCTGGTGACGCTTCTAACCTCGGAGCTAAAATCAGACAAGCCATAAGCCCTTATGATAAACAGGACGTGATCTTGAAAAAACGCCTCGCCATACCGTTCTATCTCCAAGCTAAATTTTTCCGAGTATCTTTGAAAAAAAAGAGACTCTTCCGGATGTTGTTTTATATAAATTTCAAAGTCATCCTTTTCCTGGGCAATAAAATCCTTCAACTCGACGGCACTGCGTATAACCGCCGTAGGTATCGTATCGCTTGGAAAATATGCGCCATATATATTCCTTGCCACAAACGGATACGAGATGGGCTGCGGATCGGGCGTAGGGGCGGGCGTAGGGGTAAAGCTTACGGGGGTTATGCTTGGGGTAACCCCCGGCGTGGGGCTGCCAAGCGGCGCACTGCATCCGCCCAGGGCCACCTGCAAAGCCAACAACAGGCCAACAAGGAACATGGCGTATTTTTTCATTCCTGATTCCACCCTTTCCATAACGTCCCCCTTGCATATAGCAAGGGGGACACATTCCATCCTTACCACCATGCCAGGGCGATGGAATCCTGCGATTCCGTTCCACTTGCCCGATACACCTTGATGGTATAAGTGCCGGAAACTGTAGGATTAAACTGGACGATTTCAACGTTACCGGAACCCTGCTGAGAATAGGCAACGAGCGTTCCATCAGGCGCGTATACGTGCAAATCCAGATCGCTAAGCGTTGGATTGCTTACACTGGGTGAGCCTGTATGCGATCCGGTAATTTTATTGCGTTTACTCCAGACCAGCGCCACCCGCGCCGAGGAAGCCGATGAGCTGAAGGTAACCGTTTTTGTATAGGGAAAACTGGTGGAGGCCAGCAAAGCCTGTGTATACAGGCCATTGGCCAGGGAATAACGCGCATTTTTGGCGTCCACCTTGCCAACCCCCTGCTTATCATCCATCTGGGAAGTACCGGACATAGGTACAAAAGGCGTATTATCCAGCTTATCCCATGCGCTGGCCAACAAAATAGCCTTCATTGCACGCTGTTGTGCGGCTAGGGCAGGGGTACAACTGATAAGCTGCGCCATGATGCCCGCTACCATGGGGGAGGCGAAGCTGGTCCCACTAGTTGCATCTTGATTTTCATATAAATTTTCCACCAGAACCCAGTGTCCAGGGGCTACTAAATCCGGTTTTCGTGCAATGCCAGCGGATTCTACATAGCTAGAGAAAGATGACAATGTTGTTGTATATGCTGTATACGGGTTAACTGCTTTATCATCCACTTTATAACAGCCAACAGTTACGATGTTGTATGCCATACCGGGGCATGTAATTCTACCTGTCTTGTCACCAGATTCATCCGCATTATTCCCTGCCGATTTGACAAAATGGACATCATGCTGCATGGCAATATGATCTACCCATTGGGCTACTACATCATATGTCCCTGGAGTGATTATACTTCCATATATCTCCTCACTCATATTAATGATACTGACTACAGGATTTGTGCGTGATAACAACCACTCTACACGTTGATAAAACGTACTCAGGGCATCCATCCCCGCAATTGAAGTCGAATATAGTTTTGCGCTTGGGGCACATCCATTATTTTTTCCTACTAGAATTGCAGCAACGCGTGTTGCGTGTTGACTGACTGCTGGTGGGCAATCAGGGTCTAATGTAATATTTACATTTGTCAGCTCCGGTGTTAAAGGTGGATACGGAAGGCCTGACTCTATTTGTCCAATGCCAACACCAGCCCCCTTGTTCCCATAGTTATCCCGGATATATTTGGAACGCGATTCTTGGGTAAGGGCCGATAATTCATCCTCCGCTTGAATTCCGGCGTCATATTCCAGGCGTTGCACCCCCCGGGTACTTTCCAGCACATCAAGTTGGGCTTTATTGATATCCAGGAAGCACACCGGCGAAAACATGCTAATGTAGTTTACGTTGGGGGCTGATTGGCCCACCGAAAGCCTAGTGGGCAACGCCTCCATAAATTCTTGTAGATTCGCCATATTCTTCTCTTGATATAGCTGCTGATAAATCTGGCGCTTATGGGCAAGTGCGGCCTGCACCTCTGCCATCGTCAGATCTTTCCCCTGGCTGTTTTGCCTCAAAAGATAATTGGCGTAATCCTCGGGATATCGCTCCTCAAATGCTGCGTACATCTCGCTTTCATCGACGCCCTCAAATTCCACACATACAGGGATTCTCTCATTATCCGAGGCAAGTGCGACTTTCGCCGCCAGGTAACTGGTTTTTTTGCCAACCAACTGATCCGCCCCGTTGGAGGAAGCCAAAGCGCTGCCACTTACGGCAGGCAGGCTAAAGGGCTGCAAAAAAGCGGTTAGAAAGGTAAGTATCACTGCACACGAGATCAAACGTTTTTTCATAAAATCCCCCTCGCATTCTGATGTAATCGAAAAAAATGCCGCGTGATGGCAACCATTACAACAAGGCTATGCCGCCGTTAGGATGGACGTATCCCCCTTTCTATGGATTATATTCCCCACTTATACTCCTAAAACGATTCTGTTATTTCGTCCTAATCCTATCATAACCGTTTTATCAGCCATGTCAAGAGCAATATGCGAAAATTGTATGATGATGTCTAAAAAGCACATTTATGCCCATGGCGCGGCCGGGGGAAGCCTCCATTTTGTTCCAAAACGCAGTAAAAAAGGCGGTGCTTATCCATTTTGTTGGTGCACGCTCCAAAAGCGCAGGCAGGGTATGGCGCCCATCAAAGGCGCATAACCGCATGGTTTGCGTCCCACAATAAACAGGGCGCGCAGCCGGTACATTGAAAGCACAAGGGCCTTGCGCTATAATTTGGCTAACACATCGATACCATAACGAAAAACGGATGGAGGCAAGCGTATGTGTACGGCAGCAACATATAAAACCAGGGATTTTTATTTTGGCAGAACGCTGGATTATGAATTTTCCTATGGCGATGAGGTAACAATCACCCCGCGCCATTACCCGTTTGCCTTTCGCCATATGGGCACCCTGCAAAGCAATTACGCCATGATCGGCATGGCCTATATTGCGCAGGATTATCCGCTTTATTATGATGCGGTAAATGAAAAAGGGCTGGCAATAGCAGGCCTGAATTTTGTGGGCAATGCCCATTACGGGGAGATCGTGCCGGATAGGGACAATGTGGCCCAGTTCGAACTCATCCCCTGGCTGCTTGGGCAGTGCGCTTCGGTACAGGAAGCCCGGGCGCTGCTGGCCAGGATCAACCTGGTCAATACGCCCTTCAGCCGGGATTTACCGGTGGCCCAGCTGCATTGGATCATCGCAGACCGGGGCCAGGCCATTACGGTGGAATCGGTTAAGGAGGGGCTAAAGGTTTACGATAACCCCGTTGGGGTGTTGACCAACAACCCCCCCTTTGACCAGCAAATGTTCCAGCTGAACAACTATATGCATTTATCGCCCAAGGCCCCGCACAATGATTTTTCCAGCAAGCTGGCGCTGCACACCTATAGCCGCGGCATGGGCGCACTGGGGCTTCCGGGCGATCTGTCCTCCCAATCCCGTTTTATCCGGGTGGCCTTTACAAAAATGAACTCGGTTTCCGGCGATTCGGAAGGCCAA
The DNA here is from genome assembly GCA_029006015.1 of bacterium. Classification (GTDB taxonomy): domain Bacteria; phylum Bacillota; class Clostridia; order Christensenellales; family SUG1161; genus SUG1161. The sequence continues at coordinate 1,566 of JAQXFY010000181.1, read as the reverse complement.
AGCGTCAGCCAGTTTTTTCATATTTTAGGGGCTGTCGACCAGCAGCGGGGCTGCTGCGATGTTGGCGATGGGCAGTTTGAAATTACCCTCTATACTTCCTGCTGCAATACCGATAAAGGCATTTATTACTACACCACTTATGATAACCACCAGATCACGGCCGTGGATATGCACAAGGAAAAACTGGATGGAACCAGCCTGGCACGATATCCGCTTATCCAGGGCGAACAAATTTATGTGCAAAATGCCCCCGCAAAATAAGCAGCATACAAAACACATGAACAACCGCCCAAACGGCTATGGGCGGTTGTTGTTTTAAGGCAGGCCAATCCTGCATGGCGCGCGGAAAAAGAAAAAGAGCCGGGAATTTCCCCGGCCCTTTATTGCCCCCGTTGTATTGGTTTGTTTTATCCCTGCCTTGCAGAGAAACCCGCCCGGCCGCGCACACCCGATGTGGCGCTATTTTTGCCCCGGCTTTTTGTAAACGTGCAGGCGGAAATCCATCTCATAGGGCGGATTCATGGTATCCATCACTTGCTGCAAAAGCTCGCGGGTATAGGGCACGCCGCGGGCTGCCGCCAGTTTTTGCGCCTGGTAGCGGTACCAGATATCGGAGGTGGAGTTTTCCCCTTCCCGGATAACCGAATAATCCCGCGTCAGCAAGCCTTCGACATACTCCAGGTTGCCCAGTTCCACCGCGGCGGAACCCGATTGCAGCAGCAGGCGGTCGGTCTGTTTGAGGGTTTCGGGCAGGGTGTTATAAAAATCCCATGCCTTAGCGTAAAGGTGGGTGGCCAGCAGAAGCGACATATACTCCTCTGCAAAGCCACGGTCCGCCAGGGCAGCAGGCATGGTAAACAGCTGGGCATAGCAATCCAGCGCGCCCTGCGTATCACCCAGCGTTTTTTTGATGCTGGCGATGTTTCTAAGCGCCCAGACGTTTTCCTGCTTTTCCATGGATTCGGCAAAGCTTTCCAGCGCGGCATCGAAATCCCCTTCCTCCGCCTGCATGATGCCCAGGTGTAAAAGCGCGCTCCAATGGCGGTTTTCGGGGTTTTCAAGGCTGGCCAGCAGCAGCTGCTTCCATTCGGGCTGCACCATGTAGCTGACGGGCACCTCATCCACAAAGGCTTCCGGCAGGGCGCCCTTTTCCAGCAGCGCCAGCCAGGGCAGCTCCGCCTCGCCGATGGCGCTGTCCGGGAAAACCATGCCGCCGGTGCAATAAGGCTTGCCCTCGGCCGCGCGGCGCCTTAACTCCAGCGCGCCAAAGCCCGAGCCCATATGTAAAAGCTGCTCCGGCTGTTTGCGGGACAGCGCCGCATATTGAACGCGCAGCGCCTCCAGCTCCTCCCCATTGATGCGCTGATGGATAAGGGCGTTCAGCGTTTGCTGCGCCTCGTGCCATTCGGGCGCCTGGAGGGAGCCCGGCTCCACATACATGCAGCCAAAGGCCTGAACAAAATCCAGCGTGGCCCCGGCATCCATGATAAGCCCATGGCCCTGCGTCGGCGCCATGCCCGCCTGGATTTCAAAGAAATTGCCTTTCCCGGGGCTGGACAAGTAATC
>JAQXFY010000180.1 GCA_029006015.1 bacterium | reverse complement strand
ATATGCGCAGCATAAAACCCGGGCGCGGGCCATCGATGATGGGCGCTGTTATGGGCGCTGCGGCGGGGATATTCGGCGTCATCTGGACTGTTGCCGCCGCCAGAATGGGCGTGGGCCTTATGGCGGCCTTTGGTGTGGTGTTTATTTTGATTGCCATTGCCACCACGGTATATCAGTTTAAAAACGCTGTGGGAAAGCACCGCTATTCCCAATTTGATATTACCGAGGATGGCGAGGAAATCGATCCCCTTGAGCAGCGCTTTGGCCGGGGCCGGGACGAAAAGGGTGCGTTGGCTGCATCGGATAACCGCTTTTGCCCGTTTTGCGGGTGTGCGTTGGATACCGGTTTTGCGTATTGCCCCCGGTGCGGAAGGAAATTGCCCGGCGCTTAAACCACGGCGGCCATGGCGCTGCGGCGCGTTGCCCCTGCAACAGGAAAAGGGCGGGTTGCGCAGCCATCAGGCATGGCGGCAGGCAGGGGGGATAAAGCCGGCGGCGCCTGCCTGTAACCGGGGAAATGCCCGGAAGGCGGCCAAAGGCAGCTGGGACTGCAGGCGGGGCGGTACAAACAAAACGGCGGCTTTTAGATGGCAAAAAACGCCATGAACCGCGCATGGCCCGCGCTGCGTGTGGCGGCCGGGCTTTAACGGAAAGGGGTTGGGCGCTTGGCGGTGCGCATAGCGGTTGTCGATGGACAGGGGGGCGGCCTGGGGCAGGCGCTGGTCTCCAAAATAAAAGAGGGGTTTGGCAAGCAGGTGGATGTGCTGGCCCTGGGTACCAATGCGCTGGCAACGGCGGCCATGCTGCGCGCCGGCGCGGATGAAGGCGCCACCGGCGAGAATGCCGTGGTGGTCAATTCCGGCAAAGTAGTGGCCATCCTGGGGGCGGTTGGCATCCTGGTGGCCGATTCCATGCTGGGGGAATTGACGCCGGCCATGGCAAAGGCCATCGCCACCAGCCCGGCGCAAAAAATCCTGATTCCGCTTAACCGCTGCGGCATCACCATCCTGGGGGTGCGCGCGGATAAAATGGCGGGCTACGTGCAGGAGGCGCTGGAGCGGGTTGGCGAGTTGGTGTCCGCCCAGGGCCCCCAGGCAAACGGATAGACAAAAAGCACAGGTTTTTCCCCGGCAGGGGAACAAGCTGGCGTGCTGGCTGCCGCCAAGTCTGGCAGGCCGTGGGTGTTCCCGGCCGGGGCTTTTGGCATGTACGGCGCTGGCAGGGCAGCACAGAACTTTGGCTGTATGATCCGGAAAAACCATTGCAAGGAAGGTGTTTATATGTTTCAGGCAAGTGATTTTCCCCTTCTTCCCGGGGTCAACCGGCTGCGGGGCTCGCGCCCCAAGGTGGGGATCCGCCCGGTTATCGACGGCCGTCAGGGCGGGCTGAATATCCGGGCCAGCCTGGAAGGGCAGACCATGGGCATGGCGCTTGCCGCCAAGCAGCTGATCGAAAGCACGGTGCGCCATCCCGACGGCACGCCGGTGGAGTGCGTTATTGCGGATACCACCATCGGCGGCGTGGCGGAAGCGGCGGCCTGCGCGGAAAAATTTGCACGCGAAGGCGTTGGTGTATCGTTGACGGTAACGCCCTGCTGGTGCTACGGCAGCGAAACCATGGATATGGATCCCTATACCCCCAAGGCGATCTGGGGCCTTAACGCAACCGAGCGGCCGGGCGCGGTATACCTGGCGGCGGTCATGGCGGCGCACAACCAGAAGGGCTTGCCTGCCTTTGGCATCTATGGGCGCGATGTGCAGGATGCGGATGATCCCAATATTCCGGGGGATGTCCGGGAAAAAATAATTCGCTTTGTGCGGGCGGGGCTGGCCGTTGCCTGGATGCGCGGCAAATCCTACCTGGGCATCGGCAATTTTTCCATGGGTATCGCCGGGGCCATGGTGGATGCCGATTGGCTGGAGCGTTATCTGGGTATGCGCTATGAATCGGTGGAATCGGTGGAGTTTTTGCGCCGGGTGGAGCTGGGCATCTTTGATCCCGATGAATTTGCGCGCGCCATGGCGTTTGTTGATAAAGTTCATGTAGGGCCGGATAACAACCCGGAGCATATGCGCGCCAGCGATAAGCGCAAGGCCGAGGATTGGGTGATGAGCGTTAAAATGGCGCTCATCGGGCGCGATTTGATGGTGGGCAACCCCAAGCTGGCCGAAATGGGCTTTGCCGAGGAAGCGCTGGGGCATAACGCCATCGCCGCCGGCTTCCAGGGCCAGCGCCAGTGGACCGATCATTACACCAATGGCGATTTTATGGAGGCCATGCTCAATACCTCCTTTGACTGGAACGGCATTCGCCAGCCCTATATCATGGCCACGGAAAACGATCATTTAAACGCCATATCCATGCTGTTTGGCCATCTTCTGACCGGCGGCGCGCAGGTGTTTGCCGATGTCAGAACCTATTGGAGCCCGGAGGCCGTCAAGCGCGTAACGGGGTATACCCTGCCGGATGTGGCGCGCGGCGGGATGATCCACCTGATAAACTCCGGCGCGGCGGCGCTGGATGCGGCGGGGTGCCAGCGGCAGGATGGCGTGCCCGCCATCAAGCCCTGGTGGCAGGTAACGGGGCAGGAGGCCGCCGATTGCATCAACGCCACCTCCTTCCGCTATGCCAGCCTGGGCTATTTCCGCGGCGGCGGCTATTCCTCCGATCTGGATACGCAGGGCGGCATGCCGGTAACCATGGTGCGCATCAACCGTGTGCGCGGCCTGGGCCCGGTTATGCAGCTGGCGGAAGGGTATACCGTGGGATTGCCCAAAAATGTTCACGATACCCTGGATGAGCGCACCGATCCCACCTGGCCGACCACCTGGTTTGCCCCGCGCTTGACCGGGAAGGGCGCGTTTACCGATGGCTATACGGTGATGTCCAACTGGGGGGCCAACCACGGAACGCTGTGCGGCGGGCATGTGGGGGCGGAGCTCATTACCCTGGCCTCCATGCTGCGCATCCCGGTTAACATGCATAACCTGACGCGCGAACAGCTTTTCCGCCCCGGCGCATGGACGGCCTTTGGTACGCAGGATCTGGAAGGTGCTGATTTCAGGGCGTGCCAGGCATTTGGGCCGCTGTATGGCAAATAAGTGACTTGTCTTTTTAGCGCAAAGCGTGTAAACTGGTAGCGGTTTTACGGGCTGCATGGCGGCCCGGTTCGATGAAAAAAGGAGGCCCCTGTAATGGAAAAGGTACGTCTGGCTATATTGGGCCAGGGCCGGAGCGGGCGCGATATCCATGGCGCTTATATCCGTACCATGCCCGAGTTGTATCAGGTAGTTGCCGTTGTTGATCCCCTGGAGGACAGGCGGAACCGCGCGCTGGAGGAATATCCGGGGTGCGAGGTTTTTGCCCACCATAGCGAGCTGTATGGCCGCAAGGATATTGATTTTGTTGTCAATGCCACGCCCAGCCATTTCCATGTGCCGGTCACCATGGATTTGCTCAGCCATGGCTTTAACGTGCTGTGCGAAAAGCCCTTTGCGCGTTATCCCTACGAAGTGGATGCCATGATCCGCGAGGCCAAGAAGAACAACGTGGTGTTGGCTGTCTTCCAGCAATCGCGTTTTGCCGGTTATTTCCAGCAGCTGCAAAAGGTGCTGGCCTCCGGCGTGCTGGGCCGCATCGTGCAGATTTCCACCCGCGCCAACGGGTATGCCCGCCGGTGGGACTGGCAGACGGTGCAGGATTATAATGCCGGCAGCCTTTTAAATACCGGGCCGCACGCCATGGATCAGGTGCTGGCGCTGCTGGGCTTCCCGGAGGATCCCATGCCCCAGGTGTTCAGCGTGATGGACCGCGCCAATACCTTTGGCGATGCGGAGGATTTTGTCAAGGTTATCCTCAAGACCCCGGGCAAGCCGCTGGTGGATTATGAGATTTCCGCCTGCGATGCCTATACCGGGTATACCTACCTGGTGCAGGGTACGCAGGGCACCTTTACCTGCACCAATACCGAGGCCAAGTGGCGTTATTTCAAGCCGGAGGAGGCGCCGCGCCAGCAGCTTGTGCGTACGCCCTTGATGACGGCCGACGGTCTGCCCTGCTACTGCCGTGAACAGCTGACCTGGTACGAGGATAGCTGGACGGCTACGCCCGAGGAAGCCGATATCTTCCATACCGCTACCCACCAACTGTATCAAACGGTTATCGCTGCGGTTAAAGAAGGTAAGCCGCTGGTGGTCACGCCCGAGCAGGTGCGCCTGCAAATTGCCATCATGGCCGAGTGCCACGAGCAGAGCCCGCTTTCCCGCCTGGTTTAAGGAGGTTTAACCATGTTTCGTGTAGGCATCATGGGTTCCGATAACACCCATGCCCTGGCTTTTGCCAAGCTGTACAATTTTGAAAACCCGGAAACCGGCAAGCGCGATTTCCCGGATATTAAGATCGTGGGCATCTACGGCAAAAAGGATGAGGAAAACCGCAAGGTTTTTGAAGAAGGCGGTTTGGAGTTTATCGCCGAAAAGCCGGAGGATTTCTTTGGTAAAGTGGATGCCATGATGGTGGATTTCCGCCATGGCGATCTGCATGCCGAGCATATTCTGCCTTTTGTCGAGGCGGGCATGCCCTGCTTTATCGATAAGCCCTTCACCATCAAGATGGAGGAAGCCTACAGCATCGTCGATGCCGCTAAAAAAAGCGGCGCCCCCATCATGGGCGGCTCCAGCTGCAAGCTGGTGGAGGATGTTCAGCAGTTGAAGGCGCTGGTGGCCGATGCCGATAACGAGGTTACCGGCCGCGTGCTGACCGGCTGCGTCAACTACCCTGGCGATACGCACAGCGAATATGCCGGGCTGTTCTTTTATGGGCCGCATCTGACCGAGGTGGCTTTGACCATCTTTGGCTATGATGTTAAATCCGTCATTGCCGTGGATAACGATGGGCCGGTAACGGCTATTCTGCGTTATGGCCGCTATGATGTATCGCTTTTGTTCAGCAAAAACGATAAGGATCATGGCTGCATGCTGGTGGGCGAGAAGGGCAACCATTACCGCACCATCAACTATGACGGCGCCTATAAGGCCGAGTTGGAGCATTTTGCCGATATGCTGCGCACGGGCAAATCCAGCCAGTGCACGGAAATGCTGGTAAAACCGGTGGCCGTGCTCAACGCGCTGGTTACCTCTATCAAAACCGGGAAAGAAGTGGCTGTTTCCGATTTTGAACGGTAAAAGGCCTGCTTTCCAAGCGAATATATCCCATACCAAGCTTGAGCGGGTGGCATGCCTCCCGCTCAAGTTTTGATATGCAAATCTGGCATTTGACATCTCTATATAGAGGTGGTATTATCTTATGGCACAAAGATGCTGGAAAGTGGTTTTTGCAGCCACATTCTATAAAGAAGGGATAAGGATTTATGCTGGATTCCACCAAGTATAGCCTGGCCGATTTCCAGAATAAGGGCGATGAACCCATTGCCGAGCTGGCCAAGCGTTTCTACGAAATGCCGGAGGATTACCGCCGCCGGGGGCATATGAACTACCGCCGTGTGGCGCTGACTGGATCGGGCAATTATATCACCGTCCAGGAACCCGATGGCCGCGTGCATGAGATGTCCTATTTTGCTTCCAACGATTACCTTAACCTGACGCGCCATCCCCGCACCATCGCGGCCGGGCGCGCGGCGCTGGAAAAATACGGCAGCGGCGCTGGCAGCGTTCCGCTGTTGGGCGGCACCTTTGATATCCATGTGGAGTTGGAAAAGAAAGTAGCCGCTTTCAAGGGCTGCGAGGATGCGCTGCTGTTCTCCAACGGCTTTGGCTCCAACTGCGGCTCCATCAGCGCGCTGCTGGGGGACAATGGCTGCGCGGTGTGCGATATGCTGGTGCATGCCTCGCTGCTGGATGGCTGCAAAAACGGGCATATTGAGTTTTTCCTGCACAACGATATGAAATCGCTGGAGCATGCCCTGGCCAAGGTAAAGGATAAGTACAAGAATATCCTGGTTATTGTCGATGGCGTCTATTCCATGGATGGCGATATCGCCAAACTGGATCAAATCTGCGATCTGGCGCATGCGGTGGGCGCTATCGTCGTTGTGGACGAGGCCCATGCCACCGGCGTCATCGGCGAGCATGGCCGCGGTACGCCCGAATACTTTGGCCTGGAAGGCAAGGTTGATGTGGTAGCCGGCACCTTCTCCAAGGCTATCGGCAGCGTTGGCGGCTTTATGGCTTCCAGCAAGGAAATTATTAATTACCTGCGTTTCTATGCCCGCTCGTACATGTTCTCCACGGCCATTACGCCGCAGGCTACGGCCTCCATTTCTGCGGCGCTGGATATCATCCAGGATGAACCTGAACTGCGTGCCAAGCTGTGGGAGAATATTCGTTATTTCCGGGCCGGGTTGGATGCCATGGGGCTGAATCTTGGCGATGCGCAGACGGCCATCTTCCCGATCATCGTAGGGGATGACCTCAAGGTGAAGGAAATGTGCCGCGAATGCCATGAGCACGGCATTTATGTAAACCCTGTGCTGTATCCTGCGGTGCGCAAGCGCCTGGCGCGGCTGCGCTTCTCCTTGATGTGCACGCATACCAAGGAACAGCTGGATGACGCCCTCAACTTCCTGGAGTATCTTCGGGACAAGTATGAGGTGGTTACGCACTAAGGCTTTAGGCCCAAAAGCCAGGGCCTAAGGAAGCATCTGCCTGCTATATGGCCATTTAAAGCACGCTTGGCCCCCGGAGGAAACCTTTCCGGGGGCTTTTTGCATTCCAAAAGGCTTTTGCAAACTGCAAAACCAGGCGTATGCCTGTAAGGCGGCATGGGAAAGCGGGCAGGCGTCACACTTGGCCCTGCTTTGGCGTAGCATGCTAGGGGGAGAGAGGGAGGGGTACGCGATGGATATGTGTCCGGAACAAACAGAATGTGTAGCCCCCGGCCTTGCCGTGCAGGTGGCTGCGCTGTCGGCGGTAATGGCGCAGGGGCTGTCGCCGGATCAATGCAATTTTTTAGCCAACTTTTTTCAGACGCTGGGCACGTGCCTGCAAATGATGGTCATTTCCGTGCCGGAATGCTCATGCGATTCGCCTCAGCCATAGAACGCCAAAAGCTGCCGGAACAGCCTGGCGGCTTGATTTTATGCCGATGAAACGGTATCATGGACGGGAGAAAAAAGGAGGGGGAGAGTATGACTTCCCGTACCCGTTTACAAATGGCATTGGAACATCGCCAGCCCGATCGTGCCCCGCTTGACCTGTCGGCCACCATGCTGACAGGCATGCATGCGCAGACGCTGTATCGCCTGCGCCGTTTGATGGGGCTTGAGGACAGGCCAATCACCATTATCGAGCCCTTCCAGATGCTGGGGCGTGTCGATGAGGATTTAATGCAGGCGCTTGGGGTGGACGTGATCGGCCTGTGGAACCCCAGCAATATGTTTGGATGCAGGAACGAGGATTATTTTGACTGGAAGCTGGCCGATGGCACGCCGGTGCGTATGCCTGGCACCATGGCCATGCACCAGGGGGAAGATGGCAGCCATTACGTGCATCCCCAGGGCAACAAGGCATATCCGGCCAGCGCGCGGATGCCCAAGGACGGATATTTTTTTGATAACATCGACCGTGCGCCGGAATTTGACGAGGATGACCTGGATCCCGTCCGCGATTTTAAACTGGATTTCCAGGTGATCGATGATGAAACGGCGCGGGAGCTTGAGCGCAAATCCAAGGAACTGTATGAAAATACACAGCTGGGCATCGTGGGCCTGCTGGGCGG
>JAQXFY010000179.1 GCA_029006015.1 bacterium | reverse complement strand
GTTAAATCATACAGCACGCGGTTGACGCCGGGCACCTCGGTAACGATGCGCTGGGTGATTTTTTGCAGCACATCCCACGGCACGCACTCAATGGTGGCCGTCATCGCATCGATGGTGTTGACGGCGCGGATGATAACGGGGTATTCAAACGAGCGCGCCCCGTCCCGCACGCCGACGGATTTGAAATCCGGCACCACGGTAAAATATTGCCATACCTTACCCGCCAGACCAGCCAGGTCAAATTCCTCCCGCAGGATGGCGTCCGATTGACGCACGGCCTCCAGGCGGTCCCGCTCGATGGCGCCCAGGCAGCGCACCCCAAGCCCGGGGCCGGGGAAGGGCTGGCGGTAAACCATGGATGCCGGCAAGCCCAGCGCCACGCCGCAGGCGCGCACCTCGTCTTTAAACAGCATTTTAAGCGGTTCCACCAGCGCAAACTGAAGATCCTCGGGCAAGCCGCCGACGTTGTGGTGGGATTTAACCATCTTAGCCGTCTTGGTGCCGCTTTCGACGATATCGGGATAAATGGTGCCCTGGGCCAGGAACTCGATGCCATCCAGCTTGCGGGCTTCCTCCTCAAACACGCGGATAAATTCCGCGCCGATGATCTTGCGCTTTTGCTCGGGATCGGCAACGCCCTTCAGCTTGCCTAAAAAGCGCTCGGAGGCATCCACATAAACCAGGTTGGCGCCCAGCTGGTGCTGGAAAACATCGACAACCTGCTCGGCCTCACCTTTGCGCAGCAGGCCGTGGTTGACATGCACGCAGGTTAATTTATCGCCGATGGCGCGCAGCAGCAGCGCCGCCACCACGGAGGAATCCACCCCGCCGGACAGCGCCAGCAGCACCTTTTTATCGCCCACCTGGCGCCGCACCAGGTCGATCTGATCGGCGATAAAATTATCCATGTTCCAGTTGGGCTGGGCTTTGCAGGTATCAAAAACAAAAGCTGAAAGCACTTGCTTGAAAGCCGCCTCTTCCTGCGGCCAGGCCGGCATATCCTGCTTTAAGCGCCCCTCGTGGCCGACAACCAGCATGGGCAGGCCGCTGCCTGCCGCATCGCCAACATCGATGGGCGCGCCATCCACGATATGGTTGGGCCCGCCGTTGACGATAATGCCGCGCACATTGGCCAGGCCGGCCAGCTCCGCAGCCGAAATATCATGGGGATGGATTTCCGAATAAACACCAAGCGCTCGGACTTCCCGGGCGATCCTGGTGTTCTCTTCGCTACCCAGATCCAAAATGACGATCATATCCTGTTTCATCATGAGCCCCCTTTTTTAGTCTACCGCCTAAGTCTACAAAAAAATAAGCCCGTCCGCAAGGCCACAGGCTAAAAAATATGGGCCCGGGGCGCCTTTTCGGCCTATAAGCCTAAGCCGGGGCCATGCGGCCCCGAAAACAGGCGCCACCAGGCCGGTTTTATCCGCCCCATGGGGCAAACATGCGGTGCCGGCAAACGGGCAACCTTTGCTGCCATGCCGGGGTAGGCGGCCCGTCCATTAAAAATGGGGAGAGGCCCTTGTGGCCGGCGGTGTGCGGTTAAAAGTGCGGCTCCATGCCCCTGTTTTCAGGGGCCATCCAGGAAGCCTTTGCTGCCATGCCGGGGGATGCCGCCATCCCAGCCGCCCCCTTAAACGGCGGGGCCCGGGCACGCCATAAAAAAGCTGCCCGCCTGAATGGCGGGCAGCCGGATCTGTGGCAGCACGGGGCGTTATTCCCGCCCGCTCCAGCAATAGGTGCACAGCTTGCAGGGCTCCAGCCCGATGGAGGCGATCATATCGTCCAGCCGGTGGTAGCGCAGCGAAGTAAAGTGCAGCTCTTTGCGGATTTCCTCCACCATGGCCGCGTAGGCGGCGCTTTCGGGATCGGCATATTCCGCCAGGCGCTGGGCGGATACCTTGTCCCCATCCCGCCGGGCGATGACGCGGCGGGTGATAAGATCCATCTCCGAGGTGGAGCGGGAAAAGTTTAAGTATTTGCACCCGAAAAGCAGCGGCGGGCAGGCCGGGCGGATATGAACTTCCTTGGCGCCGCTGTGGTATAAAAACTCCGTGGTTTCGCGCATCTGGGTGCCGCGCACGATGGAATCATCGATCAAAAGCAGCTTTTTGCCCCGGATCAGCGCGTCCACCGGGATCAGCTTCATGCGGGCGATCAAATCCCGGTTGGCCTGATGGGTGGGCATAAAGGAGCGCGGCCATGTCGGCGTATATTTGATGAAGGGGCGCGCAAAGGGAATGCCGGAGCGGTTGGCATAGCCAACGGCATGCGCGGTGCCCGAATCGGGCACGCCGGCCACGCTGTCGGGCTGTACGGTATCGCGCCGGGCCAGCATATCGCCGCAGCGGTAACGCATGGCCTCCACATTGACCCCTTCGTAGCTGGAGGTGGGATACCCATAGTAAATCCATAAAAAGGAGCAGATCTTCATCTTGTCCCCGGGGGGCGACAGCGTTTCCACCCCATCGGGCCCGATAAAGACGATTTCCCCCGGCCCCAGCTCGCGGTAAGGCTCATACCCCAGGTTTAAATAGGCAAAGCTTTCAAAGGAGGCGCAAAAGGCATCCTGTTTTTTGCCGATGACCAGCGGCGTGCGCCCCACCTTGTCGCGCGCGGCAAGCAGCCCCTTGGGCGTCAGCAGCAGCATGGTCATGCTGCCTTCGATAACCTGCTGCGCATATTGAATGCCTTCGACCAGGCTGTCGCACCGGTCGATCAGCGAGGCAACCAGCTCCGTGGCATTGATGGCGCCGCCGGACATTTCCAAAAAATGCGCATGGCCTTCCTTATAGCACATGTTGACCAGCTCGTCCAGGTTGTTGATCCGGCCGACAGTGGTGATGGCATAGGTGCCCAGGTGGGAGCGCACAATAAGCGGCTGCGGCTCATGATCGGAGATGCAGCCAATGCCCAGCGTGCCCTCCATTTCCTCCACATCGCGCTCAAACTTGGTACGGAAAGGGGAGTTTTCGATGTTGTGAATGGCGCGCACAATGCCGCCCGGCCCATAGACCGCCATGCCGCCGCGCCGGGTGCCCAGGTGGGAATGGTAATCGGTGCCAAAAAACAGATCAAATACGCAGCTTTTTTTGGAAGCCACGCCAAAAATACCGCCCATAGCAGAATACCCCCCAAAGAAAAAATACATTTTTATTATATCAAATTGGCTAAAAAAGAAAAAGGGCCGCCTGCGGGATGGCCGGCCGGCAAAAAATGGATAGGGGCATTTCCCCGCCATGCGGGCCATGCCGGCATTCACAGGGGGAACGGCCATGCCGCCTTTTCATCGGGCGCCAACATCGCGCCGCAAAGCGGGCTATGGGCGCGCCGGGGCGGCTCCGGCGCGGAAAAGGGCTGCCAGCGGGCGCATGGTACAGCCATGGCCCGGTCCATGTCATCCGGGCGCTTGATATCCGTTATGGCAGCGCCGTTATTGCCTATCATGCAGCGCTGTCAACGCCTGGCGTCCCCTGGCACTCTTGACAGCAACCCCGGCCTTTAGGATAATAAAAAGGGTATACCCTGCCGGTTTATAGGCCCCGCTGAAAGGGCTGCCGGCGGCCGTATTCCATGCCCATGCTGCCAATCACGCGGCTGTTGCCGTAAGGGGGCTTTGACGTGAACCTCATGCACCTGAAATACGCTGTCGAGGTGGAAAAAACCGGTTCCATCACCCAGGCGGCCGATAATTTATATATGGGCCAGCCCAATCTCCGCAAAGCCATTAAGGAGCTGGAGGGCACGCTGGGCACGCCGATTTTCAGGCGTACCTCCAAGGGCGTTATCCCTACCCCGCGCGGGCAGGAATTTTTAAATTATGCCAAGCGCATCCTCGCCCAGGTGGAGGAGATGGAATCCCTATATAAGGTACAAAACGATGGCCGGCTAACCTTCAGCATTTCCATCCCCCGGGCCAGCTATATTTCGCACGCCTATACCTGCTTTATCAATGCCCTGGATACCGATAAGGAAATGGATTTTACCGTGCGCGAAACCAACTCCATGTCGGCCATCCACAACCTGGTGCAGGAAGGGGATAACCTGGGCGTTATCCGCTACCAGGCCGAGCATGAAAAATATTTTCTGGATACCCTGGCCGATAAAGGCATCAAGCACGAGCAAATCTGGGAATTTGAGTATCTGGCGCTGATGTCCGACCGGCACCCCCTGGCCCGGGTGGATACCCTGCGGCATGAGGAGCTGGCCCGTTATACCGAAATTGTCCATGGCGATTTGTTTGTGCCTTCGCTGCCGTTTTCCGAGGTTAAAAAAAGCCCGGCTGCCGGGCCGGTTAAAAAATGCATCCATATTTATGAACGCGGCAGCCAGTTTGATCTGTTGTGCCAGGTGCCCACCACCTATATGTGGGTATCGCCCCTGCCGGAGGAAACGCTCAACCGTTATCACCTGGTGCAGCGCGCCTGCGTGGGCGCCACGGCCAAGCATAAGGATGTGCTGATCTACCGCGGGGATTATACCTTTAAAGATCTCGATCTGGCGTTTATTGCCCAGGTAAAAGCCGCGCGCGACAAGGTTGCCGCCGGCGTTTACCGATAAATATTGCGTTATCGATAAATCCATATCGATAAATATATACCGATATGCGTCTTTTGCATTTCATTTTTGCATGCCTGCCTGCTACACTATACCCGTAACAAGGACGGATACACGCCCTTGAATCTGACACAATATGGAGGTTAGCAGCATGGCACGCTTTACATTACCCCGCGATATCTACTATGGTAAGGGCACTCTGGAAGTATTAAAAACTTTGAAGGGCAAAAAGGCAATTATCGTGGTTGGCGGCGGCTCAATGAATCGTTTTGGGTTCCTGGATAAGGCGGTTGATTATCTGAAGGAAGCCGGCATGGAAGTACAGCTGTTTGAAAATGTCGAGCCCGATCCTTCCGTGGAAACCGTTATGCGCGGTGCCGAGGCCATGCGCGCCTTTGAGCCCGATTGGATCATCTCCATGGGCGGCGGCTCCCCCATCGATGCGGCCAAGGCCATGTGGGCTTTCTATGAGTATCCGGATACCACCTTCGAGCAGCTGATCACCCCCTTCAATTTCCCGGAGCTGCGCCAGAAGGCCAAGTTTGCGGCCATTCCCTCGACTTCCGGCACGGCGACGGAAGTGACGGCCTTCTCGGTTATTACCGATTACCAGAAGGGCATCAAATACCCGCTGGCCGATTTCAACATCACCCCGGATGTTGCCATTGTCGATCCCACGCTGGCTGAAACCATGCCGCAAAAGCTGACCGCCCACACCGGTATGGACGCGCTGACCCACGCCATCGAAGCCTATGTTTCCACGCTGCATTCGCCTTTCACCGATCCTTTGGCCATCAAGGCCATTCAGATGGTGTTCGATTATCTGCCCGCTTCCTACGAGGGCGATATGAATGCCCGCGAGCAGATGCACTACGCCCAGTGCCTGGCCGGTATGGCCTTCTCCAACGCGCTGCTGGGCATCGTACACTCCATGGCGCATAAGACCGGCGCTGCCTTCTCGACCGGCCACATCCCGCACGGCTGCGCCAACGCCATCTACCTGCCCTATGTTATCCGTTACAACGCCAAGGCCGGCACGGCCCGCTATGCCGATATCGCCCACGCCATCGGCCTGACGGGTACGGATGAGGAACTGGTCGAAAAGCTGTGCGACAAGATTTCCGATTACAACAAAAAGCTGGGCATCCCGGCCACACTCAAAGAGTTTGGCATCAACGAAGCCGAGTTTAACGAAAAAGTCGCCAAGATCGCCGAGCTGGCGGTGGGCGATGCCTGCACGGGTTCCAACCCGCGGCAAATTACGCCGGCAGAGATGGAAAAATTGTTCCGTTGCATTTATAATGGTACTCGAGTGGAGTTTTAACCGCTGACTTTTCCGGAAAAACCGCTTCGGCGGTTTTTTTGGGCTTTGGAGGAGAGAAAGCCTGTGTACACCATCTTATCCAAGCAAAAGCTAAACGACACCGTCACCCGCATGGATATCCATGCCCCCCTTATCGCCGAAAAGGCCAAGCCCGGGCAATTTATTATTCTGCGCGCCAGCCCCGATGGCGAGCGTATCCCGCTGACCATCGCTGATACGGACAAGCAAACCGGGGCGGTGACCATCATCTATCAGATCGTCGGTGCGACAACGATGCTGCTGGATCAACTCAAAGAGGGCGAATGCGTGCCCGATTTCGTCGGCCCCCTGGGGCGCCCGACGGAAATTGAAGGCCTGCACAATGTGTGCGTGGTGGGCGGCGGCGTCGGCTGCGCCATTGCCTATCCCGTTGCCAAGGGCCTGCATCAAAACGGGGCCAAGGTACACGCCATTACCGGTTTCCGCAACAAAGATCTGATTATCCTTGAAAAGGAATTTGGCGCGGTGTGCGACAGCCTTCGCATCATGACAGACGATGGCTCCAACGGCGACAAGGGCCTGGTTACCGATGCTTTGAAGGCGCTGATCGAGGGCGGCGAAAAGCTGGATGCCGTTATCGCCATCGGCCCGCTGGTTATGATGAAGTTTGTTGCGCTGCTGACCAAGCAGTATGGCATTAAAACCATCGTCAGCATGAACCCCATCATGATCGACGGCACCGGCATGTGCGGCGGCTGCAGGCTGTCGGTTGGCGGAAAAACCCGCTTTGCCTGCGTGGATGGCCCGGATTTTGACGGGCACGAGGTGGATTTTGACGAAGCCATCGCCCGTTCCTCCATGTACCGTCCCTTCGAGGGCAAGGCCCGCGAAGAAACCTGCAACCTGTTGAAGAAGGTGTAATCAATCATGCCGAATATGTCCTTAAAAAAGCAAGAGATGCCCACCCAGGCCCCCGATGTGCGCAGCACCAACTTTGACGAGGTTGCCCTGGGTTATACCCCCGAGCAGGCTGTGGAGGAAGCCAAGCGCTGCCTCAACTGCAAGCATAAGCCCTGTGTGGGCGGCTGCCCGGTTTCCATCGATATTCCCGGCTTTATCGCCAAGGTGGCGGCGGGGGATTTTGCGGCTGCCTACGAAGTGCTGACCCGTTCCACCGCGCTGCCTGCGGTGTGCGGGCGCGTGTGCCCGCAGGAAAGCCAGTGCGAAAAGCACTGCGTGCGCGGCATCAAGGGCGAGCCGGTGGCCATCGGCCGGCTGGAGCGCTTTGTGGCCGATTGGCACATGGCGCAAAAGCAGGCGCCTGCCCAAAAGCCCGAACCCAACGGCCATAAGGTGGCGGTTATCGGTTCCGGCCCGTCGGGCCTTACCTGCGCGGGCGAGCTGGCCAAGAAGGGCTACAGCGTAACCGTGTT
>JAQXFY010000178.1 GCA_029006015.1 bacterium | reverse complement strand
CCGGTAAAGCGCATATACGCCATAGACCACCGCCGCGCCGGAGCCTATGGCGATAAGCGAGTTCATGTTGGGGGCGCCCTTGAAAAGGCTGCTGAAGCCGTTTGCAAAATATTCGCGGTTTATAATCAAAACGGGCAGGGTTAGCAAAAATTCCGTCAGCGCCAGCGTCATGGCGTTTTTTTCGCCCAGGAACAAGGCGGGCAGCGGCCAGCCCATCATGTGCCCCATGGCCAGATAAAACAGCGGCAGGGTGAAAATAAGGGAAACGATAAAACGCCTGCGCATGCCGCGTGCGCCCTGCTGATAATCGGGCTTGGCCCGGGGGGCCGGGGCGGCATGGGCTGACTGGGGCAGTCCGGCGCTGTATCCGGCTGCCTGCACCGCGGCGATGACCGCCTCATCCGATGGGCCGCCGGGTGCAATGCTCAGGCGCATCCGGCCGGTTAATACGTTGATTTGAATGTTGCTGATGCCTTCCAGCTTGGAAACGCTTTTTTCCACATGCGTCGCACATGCCGCGCATGTCATACCGCCCACTTCATATGTTTTTTCCAATGGGGTTCTTCCTTTCCGATGCGGGTTCCTTTTGCTTAAAGTGGAGGAACTTCCTCCATTATAAAATTCCATTCGGCGTCCGTCAAATGCCATGCACTTAGTATATCCGGCGGGCGATGTTTTTTATAAAACCGCAGGCAGCGCCAGTTGAAAGCCAAAACAAAAAAGATTATCCTTAAAAAGCCTGTGTATAAAAAGGCGAATGCCATGTTGGGAAAATTTAGGAAAAAAGGGCAGAGCCTGTTATCAAAAATGCCGGAGCAAAGCTTGCTTTGCCCCGGCATCAACCATGCGCCATGCCGACAGGGCCGGAATAACGCCATATGCATGGAAGGTGGGCTTATGGCTGCGGGTGGCAGTGGCAGCTTTCGGCCTGATTATCGCAGCGGATGGGGTAGGGATAACGGCCGGAAAAACAGGCATCGCAAAAATCAAGCCGGCAATCGGGTGCGATGGCTTTTAAGCGGCCAAGCGGCAAAAACCCCAACGAATCGGCGCCGATGCTGGCCGCCAGGGTATCGGGCGCCACATGGGCGGCCACAAGCTGCCCGCCGGTGGGCACATCGATGCCATAGAGGCAAGGGTGCAAAAAGGGCGGGGAAGCGATGCGGATATGCACCTGAAGCGCCCCTGCGCGCCGCAGCAGCGCCACCAGCTGGGTGATGGTGGTGCCGCGCACAATGCTGTCATCGATCAGCACAATGCGCTTGCCCGCTACGTTTTGCGGAATGGGCGACAGCTTTAGCCGCACCCCCCGCGTGCGGTCCTGCGGATTGGGCTGGATAAAGGTGCGGCCGACATAGCGGTTTTTGTTGAGCACATCGCCATAGGGAATGCCGGAAGCCTTGGCGTACCCCAACGCCGCGATCAACCCGGAATCGGGCACGCCGGCAACCAGATCGGCCTCAACGGGATAAGCGTGCGCCAGCTCGGCCCCTGCCAGAAAACGGGAATGATACACGCTTTGCCCATCGATAATGCTGTCCGGCCGGGCAAAGTAAATGGGCTCAAAACTACATAGCGCCGTGCGCTTTGCGGTGGCCGCTTCCAGCGTGCGGATGCTTCCGTCGGGCAGCGCCTGGACGATTTCCCCGGGCCGGATATCGCGTTCAAAGGTACAGCCGGTGGCGGTAAGCGCGCAGCTTTCGGAGGCAAAAACCACCCGGCCTTCCTTTCTTCCCATGCAAAGCGGGCGGATCCCCAATGGATCGCGCACGGCAAGCAGCGTATCCTGCGTTAAAATAACAAGCGAATACGAGCCTTCCCACGCTTGCATGGCCGTGCGCACCGCCTCCTCGGGCGGCAGCCCGCGCGCTATTTCCCGGGCAATACCCAGGGCAATTACCTCGGTATCGCTTTGGGTTTCAAACGGTATACCCTCCTGCTGCATGCGCGCTTTTACCTGCTGGGCGTTGGACAGGTTGCCGTTGTGCGCAACCGCCAGCATGCCGCCGCCTTGCATGCGCACAACAAGGGGCTGTGCATTGTCGCGCGTGGGGCGGCCCGTGGTGGAATAGCGAACATGCCCGATGGCCATGTTGCCTGTCAGCGCATCCAGCGCGGCGCGGGGAATGGCCTGCGTTACCAGGCCGACATCCTTATATACCCCGATGCGCCCGCCCTGTGCCGCGGCAATGCCCGCGCTTTCCTGGCCCCGGTGCTGCAGGGCAAAAAGGCCTTCATATAAAAGGGGCGCGGCATCTTGGCCCGGGCAAAGCCCGGCGCCAAAGATGCCGCAGTGATCCTGAGGTTTATCCTGTAAAACGGTCAGCCGCTCCATAGATAGGCCTCCCTTATACGTAAAACAGCAGCTCTCCATAGGTGGGGTAGGGCCAATAATCCTGGCCGACCATGGTTTCGATCTCATCGGCGATGGCACGCATTTCCTGCATGGCGGTAAATACCTGCGCGCGGTAGAAATCGGCCTGCTGCTGCAAACAGGTGCAGGCATGGGCTTCCAGCAGTATACCGTCCAGCTTATCGGCCTGGTTGTACAGGCAGGCGCAAAGTGAACTCAGCTTGGCTACCAGGCGCTCTTCCACCTCGCAGGGCAGGGTAGCGGACAGCGAACGCTTGGCCAGCGCGGTATCGGTCAGATCGCGCACATAACGCTCCGTGGCGGGCAGGATCTCCTTACGCACCATCTCCAGCATGGTCAACGCTTCAATGGTCAGCACCTTGCAATAGTTGGCCAGCATGATCTCCATACGGGCATGCAGCTCCGTAGCGGAAAAGACGTTGTGCCGCTCAAATAGCGCTACATTCTTTTCCGATACCATGCAGCGCAGCGCTTCCGGCGTCGACTTCAGGTTGACCAGCCCGCGGCCTTCGGCTTCCTTGACCCAGTCATCGGAATAGTTGTTGCCGTTAAAGATGATGCGCTTGTGCTGGCGGATGGTATCCTTGATGAGGTTGCTCAGCTCCTGCTTGAAATCCTGCGCGCCCTCCAGCCTGTCGGCAAACTGGGCCAGCGCATCGGCCACAATGGTATTGAGGATAATGTTGGGCCCGGCGATGGAAAGGGAAGAACCCGGCATGCGGAATTCAAACTTGTTGCCGGTAAAGGCAAAGGGAGAGGTACGGTTGCGGTCCGTCGTATCGCGCGGGAAGTGGGGCAACACATCCACGCCGATTTCCATCTCGGTCTTGCCGTGGCCCTGGTAGGCGCTGTCGGATTCGATGGCCTCTAAAATCTCGGTCAACTCGTCCCCCAGGAACATGGATACGATGGCCGGCGGCGCTTCGTTGGCACCCAGGCGATGATCGTTGCCCGGTGTGGCAACGGACATGCGCAGCAAATCCTGATAATCATCGACCGCCTGAATCACCGCGCACAGGATCAGCAAAAACTGCGCATTATCATGGGGCGAGCTGCCGGGCTCCAGCAGGTTGGCGCCGGTATTGGTGGAAATAGACCAGTTGTTATGCTTGCCGCTGCCGTTAACGCCGGCAAAGGGCTTTTCGTGCAGCAGGCAG
>JAQXFY010000177.1 GCA_029006015.1 bacterium | reverse complement strand
AAACCTTGACGTAATCCCCCCGCGCATTGCGCATATATTCATCGATAAAAGCATTTTCTACCGGGGTTACATCAAAGATGGTCTGCCTGCGGGTTATCGCCATGCGCTCGTCCAATGCGCGCCCCCCCTGCCATGTGGATACTTGTTGCCTATTATACCATATCCTTCCCCGGAAACACCGCCTGCAAGGTGCCGGATGGCGCGATATCCGCCGGCGCGCCCCGCCCCCTGGCCCAAGGCTGCCGCTCCCCGGCGGCCAACCCCAAACGGCATCCGCTTAAAAAGGGGATATCCCGGCGCATTCGGGCCAAACGCGCCGCCCATTCCGGTATGCACCCCATCCGGGCGATGGCTGCGCATGCTGCCCTTTGCCGCCCGGGCCGGGGCATGCCCACAGGCTGTTATGGTATAATGGTAAAAAAGGGGGCGTTTTGCATGGAGTATATCCCCATAGATGAACTAAAACCACGCTTAAACCAGGTGATCGATTCCTTCTATGCCATTAAAACCATCCAGCTGCGCCAGGCGCGCAGCGGGCGGGAATATGCCGATCTGATGCTCAGCGATGCCAGCGCAACCGTCAGCGCCAAGATATGGGAGCTGGATGAACATATCCGCGCCATGGCGCCCGGCGATGTCATCAAGGTGCGCGCCATGGTGGAAGATTACCAGGGCACGCTGCAGCTGAACATCCGAATGGCCCGGCTGAGCATGCCCGCCGACAATGTGGATATGGCCCGCCTGGTGCCGGCCGCCCCCCAATCGGGGGAGGAGATGTACGCCCTGGCCATGGAATATGCCGCGCGCATCACCCGCCCCGGCCTGCGCCAGCTGGTGCAAACCATGTGGGAGGAGCGGCGGGACAGCCTGATGATCGCGCCGGCCGCCGTCGTCATGCACCACAGCGTGCGCAGCGGGCTTTTGATGCACATCACCGGCATGCTGCGCGCCGCGGAGGGCATCCTTGCCGCCTATCCCGCGCTGGATGGGGATTTTCTGTTTGCCGGGGTGCTGCTGCATGATATCGCCAAGCTGGATGAGATGCAGATCGGCCCCATGGGGCTGGCCACCGATTACACGCCCGACGGCCAGCTTTTCGGGCATATCACCCTGGGCGTGCTGGCCGCGGAAGAAACCGGACGCCGCCTGGGCACCCCCGAGGAGGAGCTGCGGCTGATCAAGCACATGATCCTGTCCCACCACGAGGTGCCCGAATACGGCTCCCCCCGCCCGCCCATGACGCCGGAGGCCGAGGTGCTCCAAACCCTGGACAAGCTGGATGCCCGGCTGTACGATCATTACCATGCCCTGCGCTTTGTCGAGCCGGGTGGCTTTAGCGACAAGGTGTTTTCCATGGACAAGCGGCGTATTTACCGCCCGGCACAGCCATGATTTATTTAACGGATAAACAAAAAAAGGCGCTGATGGTGGTATTGTCCGCCGCGCTGGCACTGGTGGTGGCGCTGCGCTACCCCGCCATGGCCGCGCAGCTGGACCTTATGCTTTCCATGGACGGCATCACCCGCCTGCCCATTCCCAAATGGGCGTTTGCCGCGGCATCCGCCGGGCTGATCGCCCTGTCCAACGCCTATATTTTCTGGATGCGCCCAAAACAGGCCGGTTTCCCGGGCTGGCTGTTGGCCGCTTATGCGGCGGCATGCGGCATCTTTATATGGGCCGCCTTTTTCTTTTAAGGGAGGCGGCCATGCAATTACCACAGGCTGTTTTGGATATCATCCAGGCGCTGGAGCGCGCCGGGTTTGAGGGCTATGCGGTTGGCGGCTGCGTGCGCGATAACCTGATGGGCCGCCCCCCGCACGATTGGGATATCTGTACCAACGCGCAGCCTGCCGCCATCCAAGCCTGCATGGCGCCCTGCCCCATGCTGACAAACGGCATCAAGCACGGCACGGTGGGCGTTATCATCCAGGGCCAGGTGTATGAAATTACCACCTACCGGGTGGACGGCGCATACCGCGACCACCGCCATCCGGCCGGCGTATGTTACGTGGATGCCTTGCAGCCCGATCTGGCGCGCCGGGATTTTACGATAAACGCCATGGCATACCACCCCATGTACGGCCTTGTCGATCCCTTTGGCGGGCGGCAGGATATCGCCTTAAAGCGCATCCGGGCGGTGGGCGATGCCATGGAGCGCTTTGAGGAGGACGGCCTGCGCATCCTGCGCGGCATCCGCCTGGCTTCCGAGCTGGGTTTTTCCATCGAAGAAAACACCCGCCTGGCGATGGGGCAAAAAAAGCATCTGCTTGCCTGCCTGGCGCGGGAGCGCATATGGGCAGAGCTGAGCCGGTGGCTGATGGGCACGGCCGCGGCGCAGACGTTGGCCGGTTTTCCCGATATTTTAAACCAGATCCTGCCCGGCATCGCCGGCGGGCCGGAATGGGATGAGCTTGTACATGCCATTGGGCGCGCGCCGGCGCGCCTGGCCGTGCGCCTGGCGCTGCTCATCTGCCGGCGGCCAGGCCGTGCCGGGGAATGGCTTGATACCCTGCGCCCAAGCCGGGCGCTGCGCAGCCAGGTGCTGCAAATAGCAGGGCATATCGGGCAGTGCCCCAAGGCCCCTGCCGACGCTTTATATCTAATTGCCCGCACGGGGGAACAAACCGCGCGCGATATCGCCGCAGCCAATATAGCCCTTGGCATACCGGGGGCGCAGCCTTTCCTTTCCCTGATCGAAACGCTGCTGGCGGGGCAGCCCTGCTACCGCATCGATCAACTGGCGGTAGACGGGGGGGATTTAATGCGCCTAGGCATCCCCCGCGGGCCGCAGATCGGCCGGGTGCTGGCGCTGCTGCTGGATGGCGTCATCCGCGGGGAATGGTCCAACAATCGGGAAGCTTTGCTGGCACAGGCCCAAAAGCTGATGCCGGCCTGATAAAAGCCGGGGGCCGCCGCCATGCCGGCAGATAGGCTGCGCTGGAGCGCGCCGGGTTTACAGGCCTTTTGCCATCCCTGTCCGGGCTATACCGCCCCTTTATAAAACCGAATGATAAACCGGCTTCCGCCCTCCGGGCGGTTTCCCACTTTAATGGTACCGTTTTGCGCGCTGATAATCATGCGCGACAGCGCCAGGCCGATGCCCACGCTGTTGGGGCTGGCATTTTTGCCGCGGTAAAACCGCTCAAAGATATGGGGCAGATCCTCCGGATCGATGCCGGAGCCGGTATCGCTGATTTGGATCTGCGTATACAGGCCGTTTTCGCTGTACTGCACGGCAATCTCCCCGCCCTCCGGCGTATGTTCCATGCAGTTTTTTAAAATATTGCCCAGCGCCTCAACCGTCCAGGCCATATCCCCCTTGAAAACCGCTTGATCGCCCTGCACGGTAAAGCCGATGGCGTGCAGCTCCATCGGCAGCACCAGGGGCTCCGCCGCCCGGTCAATGGCCTGGCGCACCTGCACGGCATCCTGCTGGAAGCGGATGGTGCCCGCATCGATTTTAGACATTTTTAACAAAGTGGCGATCAACCAGTCCATGCGGCTTAGCAGGGCGCGCATTTCCCGCGTCAGCTCCAGCTGGCGCGCCTTATCCCCGGTATCTTTTTGCATCAGCGAAACCACCAGGTTCATGCTGGTCAGCGGGGTGCGCAGCTGGTGGGAGATATCGGCAATGGAATCGGTTAAATACAGTTTATCGCTGCGCAGCTGATCGGCCTGCTCGCGCAGGGCGACGGTCAGCTTGTATACCTCGCTTTTGAGGATGGCAAGCTCCCCCTCGGCGCTGTCGCCAATATCCAGCGTTTTCCCGCCGTGCAGCACGCGGTCGATGCCGCGCGACAGCTGGGCTATGGCCCGGTAGCGCCGCCAGGTAGCCACCAGCATCAGCGTGCCAAGCCCGACGGACAGGCCCAGCGCCACCAGGCCGCTGGCGGTTCCCAACCAAAAGCCGGCCAGCGTGGCCAGCGCGCATATCCCCACCATGCCGGCCAGCAGGCGCTTGATCTCCGGGTTTCTTAAAAAGCCCATATCAATCCCCTACCTTATAACCCAGGCCGCGCACGGTTTTAATCAGGGTGGGTTTTTGCGGATCATCCTCGATTTTTTCCCGCAGGCGCTTGATATAGACGGTCAGCGTATTGTCGTTGACAAATTCACCCACGATATCCCACAGCGCCTCCACCAGCGCGCTGCGCGACAGCACCGTTCCGCGGTTGTTTAAAAAAACAAGCAGCAGCCTGTATTCCAGGGCGGACAAAAGAACTTCCGTATTGCCCTTTAAAACCGTGCCGCGCACGGTATCCACGCGCAGATCGCCAAGCTCGAACACCGCCTGGGCGCGCCCGCTGCGGCGCAGCACGCTTTTAATGCGCGATAACAGCTCCATCGGCCGGAAAGGTTTGGCAATATAATCATCCGCCCCCAGATCCAACCCGGTAACAACGCTTAGCTCATCATCGGAAGCGGTTAAAAAGATGACCGGCAGATCCCCCTGCTTTTTTGCCGCGGTGCACACGGCATAGCCGCTGCCATCGGGCAGGGAAACATCCAGCAGCAAAAGGTCAAACCCCTCGCCTTCCAGCGCATGCAGCGCGCTTTTCTGCCCGGTTACCGCCATGACGGAGTACCCCTCCTGCTCCAACAGGCGGGACAGGTTGCGGATGATACCGGGATCATCCTCCACCAGCAGAATACGGGCCATGCTCTTACCCCCTTGCGTTGTATATGCCCATGATACCCAATTTACCCCACCGCGCGCAACTGGGCTTACATAAAAAAGCTTTTTTTAAGCTTTTGCCTATTGCATGGCCGGCTTTTTTATTGTAGAATAAAAGCAGAAGAAAATTGTTTGTACAAATTGCCCGTGCAATTTATCCAAAAAGGAGGACTGCCCGATGTCTACCCCAAGGAAATGGCCCGCCATTGTGCTGCTGCTTTTTATCCTGACCGGCTGCACAAATTCGCCCGCGCCCAGCCCAACGCCTGCCGGTGTATCCTTTCCCACCGGGCTTCGCATTGAGCCCAAGCAGCCGCCGATCCATTTTGATGGATCCAGCTCGGAAATCGTATGCCCGGATGATACCGTGGAAACCATGATGAACGGGGCCGACCTGGTTGTCCGCGGCAATCTGACGGAAGTGGGCTTTTATACCCAATCCTACCCCTCCAGCAAATATCATGTGGATTCCGGCTGCATGGGGCGGCTGGAGGTGACCGAAGTTCTCTATACCGATGAGCGTCTGCCCCACCAGCCGGGGGATATTGTGTGGATTTATATCCCGGCCAACGGTGTTATGCAGGATGGCACGCCGCGGTTTGATATGTTCACCATGGCCCCTTGGCCGACCGACGGCAGCCTGTATCTTTTAACGGTACCCAAGAACGCCTTTCCCGAGGAGCCGGTGCAGCCCGAAGCGTTTGAGCAGATCGAGCCCTACCGCCTGCCAAGCGCCAAACAATGTGTATGGCGCGCGCGGGAAGATGGCGGCTTTTTAACCTGGGACGCCTGGGGCTTTGATGTGCGCCGGGTTCTGGCTGTATGGGACTTTGAGGTTAAGCCAAAGGTAAAAGCCATCAACAACATGTCCACCACGGTGGAGGATGTCAATGCCGACAGCCTGCGCCCGTATTTTAAGGCGCTGAAACAGCACTGCAACGAAAGATTCCACGCCACCCCTGCCCCGTAAACAAACGCAGGGCAGGATGTGCCCGCTGCCATCCGTGCCGGAGTATTGGCAGGCATTCAAGCGCTGCCTTCAAGCAGGCGGCCCCAAGGGATGTTGGTATCCCCCGGGGCCGCCTGCTGCATATTTACCCTGTATACCGGCGTCCGCGCGGCAAAAAAGTTTCCTCCAGCGGCTGCCCCTGCGTCTGCCGCAGCCCTGCTTTCAACTGCGCCATAGGAGTGGATGGGATAGGCTTGCCGCATAAAAATCCCCTTTCTTCCCGAGGGGGGGCCGCCGCAGGCGCCATGCCCAAATGCCCCGGCTTTCAAGGGAGATCGGCCAAACGGCAATAGCTGGGCAACGCCATCAGCCCTCCTGGCCGACGGTTTGCACCTTCAGGATATTGGTATTGCCCGCGATGCCCAGGGGAATGCCCGGGGTGATGACCACCCGATCGCCATCGGCCACCAGGTCCAGCTGTTTGGCGCAATCGACGGCGTGGCGGAAAAGCTCGTCCGTTGTCTGCTGGTACCGGGCGATAACCGGATATACGCCCCAGGACAGCGACAGCTGATGGTAAGCCTTTACCACGGGCGTAGCCGCAATAATGGGTTCGTAAGGGCGGTATTTGCTCATCATCCGGGCGGTATAACCGTGCTTGGTTACC
>JAQXFY010000176.1 GCA_029006015.1 bacterium | reverse complement strand
GGATGATAAATATTACCCCCCGCGGGAGGTTAAAAACCAGATTTCCCATGCCAAGGATCTGGCCTACGATGCCGCGGCTTTCCGGCGCAACATCGCCCGGGGGGATTACCGGCTGGATCAGATTGCCGATGTGTACAAGGCCTATGAGGAAACGCTGCGCAAAAACGGCGCCATGGATTTTGACGACCTGATCTTGAAAACGCTGCAGCTGTTTGAGGAGCACCCCGATGTGCTGGCCTATTATGCCGGGCGCTTCCGTTATATCCATGTAGACGAGTATCAGGATACCAACCATGTGCAGTATCTGCTGGTGCAAAAGCTGGCTTCCATGCACGGCAATTTGTGCGTGGTGGGGGATGACGATCAATCCATCTACTCCTGGCGCGGGGCGGATATCCACAACATATTGGATTTTGAGCAGGATTTTCCCGATGCCCTGGTCATCCGGCTGGAGCAGAACTACCGCTCTACCTCGCCTATTCTGGAGGCGGCCAATGCCGTTATTGCCAAAAACCATGCGCGCAAGGAAAAACATCTGTGGACCGCGCGCGAGGGCGGGGAAAAGCTGAAGCTGTATATCGCCCGGGACGAGCAGGGCGAGGCCGATTACGTCTGCCGGGAGATTTGGCAGCTGGTGCAAACCGGCCGCTACCGTTACCGCGATATCGCCGTGTTATACAGAACCCATGCCCAAAGCCGTGTGCTGGAGGCCGCCATGATGCGCGGTGCCCTGCCTTACCGCGTGTATGGCGGGCAAAAGTTCTATGACCGCAAGGAGGTTAAGGACGCCGTTGCCTACCTGCGCCTGCTGCGAAACCCCGATGATGAGGTAGCCTTCAGGCGCATCATCAACGTGCCCAAGCGCGGCATCGGCGATTCCACGCTGGAGGAATTGGCCCGCGCCGCCGCCTTGAATGGGGAAAGCATGATGCTGTGCGCCCTGGATATCGATTCCACCGCCCTGCCGGAGCGCGTCAAGGCCAAGGTGCGCCCCTTTGCCAATCTGATGCGCACCCTGATGATCGTGCGCGAGGATATGCAGCCCGGCGATTTTGTTGAAAAACTCATGCGCGAGGCCGGGCTTATCGATATGTACCAGAACGAGGGCACGGACGAAGCGCTGGAACGGGTGGAAAACCTGAAGGAATTTATCGGCGCCGTGTATGAATTCCAGCGCAGCGATGAAAATGCCACGCTGGATGATTTCCTGGATAATGTTGCCTTGATCAGCGATATCGACGGGCTGGAGGAGGATCCCAAATCCATCACCATGATGACGCTGCACGCCGCCAAGGGGCTGGAGTTCCCGGTGGTTTTTCTGGTGGGCATGGAGGAAGGCGTGTTTCCCCATTCCCGCAGCCTGGAGGATGCCGACCAGATGGAGGAGGAGCGCCGGCTTTGCTATGTGGGCATTACCCGCGGCAAGGACCGCGTTTATCTAACCCGTGCCACCCGCCGCATGCTATATAACCGGGTGGGGGAAAATATGCCTGCCCGTTTTCTGGAGGATATCCCGCAGAACGTGCTGGTGGTGGACGGCCGCAGCGTAGCCCAGCGCCCCGGCGCAGCGCAGGCCCGCCCGCCGCAGAAAAAGGTATCCACCGGCAGAAGCGCATTTGAGCGCCAGCGCACCCTGTCCTCCCTGTCGGGCAGCAAGCCTGCACCGGCGGCCAGCCGCCCCGCAGCCTCTGCCGGCACCACGCAGGCGCTGTCGGCCGGTATGAAGGTTTCCCACCCGCAGTTTGGCCGGGGCACGGTGGTTTCCGTTATGGGCGAAAAAAATGCGCAGGTGGCGGCGGTGGCCTTTGAAGGCAGGGGAATCAAGCAGCTGGCGCTGGCCATCGCACCGCTTACGGTTATCAAAAAGGAGGAAGCCTAGTGGCCTCATCCCGGCAGGAGGAGCTGACGCGCCTTCTTAACCAGTATGCCATTTTATATTACGAGCAGGATAACCCGGCCATATCCGATGCGGAGTATGACGCCCTGTATGACGAGCTTCGCGCCCTGGAGGAGCAAAGCGGCCAGGTGCTGCCCGATTCGCCGACGCACCGCGTGGGCGGCGCGCCGCTGGAGGCGTTTTTGCCCCATACCCACCTGCATCCGCTGTGGAGCCTGGACAAGGCGCAGTCCATCGGCCAGGTGGCCGATTGGCTGGGTCGGCTGGAGCGGGGCTTGCGGGATGCACAGGGCCGCTTGGGCCGCAGCTTTGCTGCGCCCACCTTTGCCATTGAAGAAAAAATGGACGGCCTGTCCATCTGCCTGACGTATGAGGGCGGCCAATTGGTATGCGCGGCAACGCGGGGCAACGGCCGCGTGGGGGAAGATATTACACAGCAGGTTAAAACCATTCGTACCGTGCCGCTGGCCATTGCCTTTGATGGGCTGCTGGAGGTGCAGGGCGAGGCTTATTTGCGCAAAAGCGTGCTGGAGCGCTACAACAAAACCGCTGCCGTGCC
>JAQXFY010000175.1 GCA_029006015.1 bacterium | reverse complement strand
AAGGCCGTGCGCGTCATCGATAAGCGCAAACTCTATTAACGAAAGGGCCGGTGAATCAGATGACGGTTCAACAGATTTCGGCTTTTGTCGAAAACAAAGCGGGCGGCCTGGCGGATTTTGCCCGCGTGCTCAGCGACAGCGGCATTGATATGCGTGCGCTGTCCATTGCCGAAACGCGCGATTTTGGTATTGTGCGCATCATTGTGGATAATGCCGAAAAAACCGCCCAGGTGCTGGAACAGGCAGGGTATGTCTGCAAGCTGACGCCGGTGTTGGCGGTGGCCATCCCGGATGAACCGGGCAGCCTGTATGCCATTTTGCGCCTGCTGGAGGAAAACGGTATCAATTTGGAATACACCTATGCCTTTATTACCCGGCGGGTGGGGGAAGCCTATATGGTCTTCCGCGTGGCCGATAACCAAAAGGCCAAAGAGGTGCTGTGCAAAAACAACATTCGCCTGATCTCCCAAGGGGATTTGGCGGAGCTGTAAGGGCGTCTGCACGATTGGCGATTTTTGCATCAAAAGGCCGCATTCCTTAAAAGGGATGCGGCCTTTTTGTTGGTAGGGTATGGGTTATAGAATATGGTCGGTGATGCAATCATACCAGTGAACGTAGGTTTGGCTGTTTAGGATAAAGGCAGATAAAGCGCTCCAGCGCGCCCATATAACAGCCAAGGCGGCTTTCAAAGGCCTGCCGGTCCATCGGCTTCCCCCCTCTTTTGGACATCAAGTGGATGAAGACTTCCATATGTTAAGACGATATGCAAATGCAAAAGGTTCATTTGCATCGTTTTTTGTGCCCTGCCGCAGGAGCGGCCGGGCAGGCAAACGCAAATTGCGGTATTTTATTGAGTAATATGCCAAAACAGGCACAATTTACAAGCCGGCCGGCAAACGCTATAATATTTAACTGGGCTTATTTTGCCGTAAATATACGATGGTTTGGCGGATATTGGTGAAGGAGATTATGATATGCAGACCGCGCAGGATCAAAGGCTGGGTACCGAGCGCATCCCCACATTAATGGTGCGCCTGGCGGTTCCTTCCATTGTTGCCCAGCTGATTAACATGCTCTACAATATTGTGGACCGCATGTATATCGGCCATATCCCGGAGGCTGGCCCGATGGCGCTGACCGGGCTGGGGCTGACGTTTCCCATCATCATGATTATTTCGGCTTTTTCTGCCTTTGTTGGGGCGGGCGGGGCGCCGTTGGCCGCTATCCAGCTGGGCCGGGGCGATAAGCAAAAAGCGGAGCATATTCTGGGTAACGGCACGATCATGCTGCTTTTCTTTTCCGTGGTGCTGACGGCGGTATTTCTTTGGTTCCGCCGGCCGCTTTTATATTTCTTTGGCGCCAGCGACAGCACCATTGGCTATGCCAATGATTATCTGACCATTTATTTAGTCGGCACTGTTTTTGTGCAGCTGGCGCTGGGGCTGAATATGTTTATCAGCTCCCAGGGGCAGGCCAGGACCGCCATGCTGTCGGTGGTGATCGGCGCCGTGGCCAATATCGCGTTGGATCCGCTGTTTATTTTTGTATTTAAAATGGGCGTCAGGGGCGCGGCGCTGGCTACCATTTTGTCCCAGGCGCTTAGCGCGGCCTGGGTGGTTGGCTTTTTAGCCTCTAATCGATCGATTATCCGCATCAGGCTATGGCATATCCGCCCCAGCCTTGGCATCATGGGCTCCATTGCCGCCCTGGGCATATCGCCCTTTATTATGCAGGCGACGGAAAGCGCCATCTGTATTGTTTTTACAAACGGCCTGCAGCGGTATGGAGGCGATTTGTATGTTGGCTCCATGACCATCCTTCAAAGCGTCATGCAGCTGATGAGCATTCCCATTCAGGGCTTTACGCAGGGCGTGCAGCCCATTATCAGCTTTAACTTTGGTGCGGGCAAGTTTGACCGCGTCAAACAGACTATTAAAATTACAACCATCATTACCGTTAGCGCGTCCACAGTAATGTGCCTGGCGGTGGCCTGTTTCCCCAGGGCGTTTGGCGCCATTTTTACCCCGGATGAACAGCTGCTGGGCCTGGTGGGCAAGGTCTTGCCCATTTTTGTGGCGGGCATGTGGATCTTTGGCATTCAAATGAGCTGTCAATCGGCTTTCCTGGGCTTGGGGCAGGCAAAAATATCGCTGTGCATTGCGGTGCTGCGTAAAGTGATTCTGCTCATCCCCCTGGCTATCCTTCTGCCGCGTTTTTATGGGGTGATGGGCATCTATTATGCCGAACCTATATCGGATACCCTGTCCGCTGTTACGGCGGGTATCACATTTTTGTGCAGCTATAAGCGCATTTTGTCGCAGCAATCTTTAGGAAAGTTGGAGGGACAGGCAAATGGCCAATCAACATGAAACCCGGATGGCGGGGCAACTTAAAGAAGCCATGGAAACCATGGAGTTTTCCAAAGATCAAGTCGAGTTTATCCAAACAACGCTGCAATTCCGCCAGATGATGCTGGTGTATCAGTGTGCCATCAAGGAAGTGCGTACCAAGCTGGAAATTTTAAACGATGAGCTGACCATCCTGCACGGTAAAAATACCATTGAAAGCATTTCCTCGCGGGTCAAAACGCCGCTGAGCATCTTTAATAAGCTCAAGCGCAAGGGCGTCGAACTGTCGCTTGACGCCATTGAACAAACGCTTCAGGATGTGGCGGGCATTCGGGTGATCTGCTCGTTTATCGATGATATCTATGCCGTGGCCGATATGCTGGCCAGGCAGGATGATATCACCATTTTAAACCGCAAGGATTACATCAAAAACCCCAAACCAAACGGCTACCGCAGCCTGCATCTGATTTTGACGGTGCCCGTTTTTTTCTCCAACGAAAAAAAGCAGGTTAAGGTGGAGGTTCAGATCCGCACCATCGCCATGGATTTCTGGGCCAGCCTGGAACACCAACTTAAGTACAAAAAGAACATTCCCAATGTGGAGGAAATCAGCCATCAGCTGCTGGTGTGCAGCGAGGTTATCGCCAAAACGGATGAGCATATGCAGCATATCCGCGAGATGATCGATGCGGGCGGCACGGTGGATGAGGACGCCGTGGGATAAAGAAGCGCCTTTATGCAGAAAACCGCAAAAGCCGCCGGGGCGCTTGTAACCGCTTGCCCGGTGGCCGGAAAAGCGGCCCGTTAAAAAACGGGTTGGGCAAAAGGGCAGGCCGGCTTTTAAAGCTGGGCTTTGGGCGGCCTGCGTTTTTGAATGCGGCTGCGCCTGCAGGCCGGCTGGCGGATGGCTGGCGGGCTTTTGGTTTTTCGGCAGTAAATTTAAACCGGGGCACCGGATGGCGGCGCCCCGGTATTTTTAGGTGGTGCTGCGCATCCGGATAGGCGCAACACGCATGATGGAAATGCATCCGCCCAGATCATCGACGGGCTGGGGGCCGGCGTTTAACTGGAACTGCAAACGCACCCTTTGGGCCGCGGGCAGCAAAAAACCGGTGGATACCGTTACATGCTGGCTGGTACGCATGGGGGAAAACTCCTTTACATACCGCATAAGGTCCGGATCCCCATCCACAATGGGCGTAATCATCAGGGCATGCTCGACGGTACCGTGTACCTGCAGCTGCACCAGATAGGCATATCCCCCGGCTAAAAGCACGGTGGTGCCATCCTTGTCCAGGAGAATGGCCGGGCTGGCGGGGGAAGCCGACAGCGCCAGCAGGCTGCCGTTTGTGTTGGGCTGCGGCGCAAGGGTAAATACTGCCCATTCACAGCCGCCGCAGGCCTGTGGGGATGGGCGTGCCTGTACCCGGCAGGGGGTGGATGATCGGGCGCCGCAGCGCGCAGGTGGATCATGGCATGGGCTCATTGGTAAATCCCTCCATATTAAGCGTAGGGTTTCCCTACCCAATAGGCTATTCCCACCCCGTTTAAAAAGGAAGGGCACAGCCCCTTATTGGCATGAGATAGGGCGGGCAGCATGTTCTGCCCGCCCCGGATTATCGCGCAGCTATGGGCGGCCCTATCCGCGGCAATCGGGATTGCGGCCAACCTCGGTATTGTCGCAGCGGCGGTTGCGCAGCTCGACAATGGGGTTAGGGGCAACCTCAAAGCGGTAGTCCATTCCGCGGCAACGGATGTACTGGCAGATGACCTGATGGCTGGGCACCATTTCGGGTGTGGGGTTGACCTCGCCCTGGTAGGTAAAGAAATCCGCATCGGCGGGCAGATCGCACACGGGGGTATAATCCTCGCGGTCCTTGGTCAGCCAAACCGTGTTGCGGATGACATCCCGGACATATTCTTTGTTGGGGTGGAATTTAAGCAGCTCCGGGAACGCGCCGCCGGGGATAACCTGCTGCCAATGCTTGTGCTCGTAGCGCTCCAGCAGCTGGGCTGCCCTGTGCAGGTGGCCCACCTCCATCATAAAAAACTGCTCCCAGATGTGGCGGATATAAGGATCGCACTCATCTTCATAGCAGCTGTAATACAGGTAGGCCTCAACATACTCGTGCATCAGCAGGTTTTCAAACCAGGTCTGTGTCGGATCGATCAGGCTTTCGTATTCGCTGACGTGCTGCTCCTCGATCATGGCGATTTCCTGATACAGCTTGCGCCCCAGGGGCGATGTGTAAAAGGCGCCCACGTTCATGTAATAGTTCATCGTCTGCTGTTCGGCAGCGGTGATGATGTTGGTGTTCAGCTTGGTGATAAGTGCGGCGTTTTTGCCGGTAAAGCGGTTGACGGCATCCCGCGGGCAGCGGTGCTCGGCAATCGTCGGGCGGGCAGGCATGATTTCGGTATAGCAGCCCACCAGCTTTTCCGCGCGCACGCCATGCTCCATCTCGAGCAGATCGGCATAGCGGTACAGGTGATCAAAATCCTCCAGCAGGGCAAAATCCAGCGCCATTTTGACGTAAGGGTTGGGCTCGCGCTGGGCGAGGATGGCCGTCAGATCGACCGCCAGCTGCTCGTAGCTGATGGTGTGCTCCAGCAGATTTTCGTTGATGGGCTTAAGATGGCTGAGCTTTTTTTGCTGTTGCTGTTCCTGGCGGCGGGTCATGGCCAACTCGCGGCGGACATCGTTATTGGGGCAGTGGCGGGCAAACTGATGGGAAAACCCGTTGGCCTCAAATTCGGTGCCGTTCATCAGGATGATGCGCGTTTTGGTAAAGGCATCGGTATCGTTTTTGTTATAGGATTTGGGATAGAGTTCATCCCAATCCATAAACATAAGGTCCGTTGAACAGGGATTTTGCTCAAATGGGTTGATGCTCATGTTAACACTCCTTTACATCAAGCAGGGGAAAAGCATAGGGGCGACCTTGGCACAAGGCCTCATTTTAGGTTATGCCCCATCGGGAAGTTAGGGACGCTTTTTGCCGCGCCAAATGGTAGCATGTGGCATAAGACCCGGCAAAATAAACTTTTATTCTTAAGGTGTATGCCATCGGAGGGATTTATGCGCTTGTTGTGTGGGTTGATGCAGGGGAAAAAATAAAATCATCGCGCCCAAACGACAGCCGGCGCATTTTGGGCCCGCCTACAATGGCTATGGAGGGGATGGGCATGTATATACAAAAAATGATTCAAAAAAACAGCTTGCCTGCCCGATGGATCAAAAGGGGGGCCGTGGCGCTTGCGGCAGCGCTGTGGGCGATGCTGGCTGCGCGCGTTTCCATCGCCGGCGTACAGACGGCAATGGCTACAGCGGCGGTTATGGCAGCTTTGTGGCAGGGGCAGGGCATCCCGGCCATTGCGGGCGCCGGCATCGGGCTGATGACGTGTATGCCGGGCATGTCCGCCCTGCCCGCTTGGCTGTGTTTGGCTGTGTTTGGCGCCCTCTGGCTGGGGGCAAAACATCTGGGCTTTGAAAAAAAGCGCGTTACCTTATCCGCGTTGGCAGGCTTTAGCCAGATGCTGCAGGCCATTGCCCAGGGCAGCATGGCCTGGCAGGGGCTGCTGGTTCACATCATAAGCGCCATTATCGCCATCACGGGGGGCTGGATATTGATCGAAGCCCAAAAGGGGATGGCATCGGCCATCAAGGGGCGTGCGCAGCCGCTCCAGGTTTTGCCCATGGGGCTGGCGCTGGTCATGGCGGTGGCCGGGCTGTCCGGCCTGGGCGTGCGCTTTTTCCCGCTCCAGCATATCGTGGCAACTTTTTGCGTGTTGATGGCGGGCGGCCTTTGGGGCGCCGGAGGGGGCGGCGGTGTTGCATTGGCGTTGGGGGCGGCCATGCTGCTTGGGGGAAGCGGTTATATTGCGGCATGGACGCTTGGATTGGCGGGCGTGCTGGCCGGCATCAGCCGGGGGGCGGGAAAAATATGGCAATCCGCCATTTTTGTGGTGGTAGCCTCCATCTGCCCCGCTGCGCTGGGGGAAACCGGCATTGCGCTGCTGGCGGGATTGGCAGGCTGCGTGGGCTATGTGCTGCTGGGGGGAAGGCTGTCCCGAATGATCGCCATTGGCGGGGAGGAGGAGGCTGCCGACAGCCTGCAGGATGCGGCGCAGGCATGCGCCCGCCTGTTGGAGGAAACCGCTTGGATCTACCAAGGCCCGCGGGCCGCGCGGGATAAGGCGATGGCAGAGGCCATGTGCGCCAAAATCGAAGCCTCCTGTGCGGGGTGTGCATTGCAGCGCGCCTGCTGGGATGGCGGGCAGATGCGCGAGGTTTTGATGGACGCGCTGGTAAGGGGGGAAACCCAGGTGCTGCCCGCGGCTGCCCACCGGCGCTGCCTGCACCCGGCACAGCTGCTCAGCGCCATGGCGGCGGCCCAGGGCAGCGCGCAGGCGCTTATACAGCAGCGTACCCAATCGGAAGCGGCCTGCCGGCAGGCCGACCGCCAGCTGCAAAGCGTTTAGGGCTGGCTGAAAGCCCAGGCCGGGGAAAAACCGGCCCAGCGCCACCGCGCGGCGGCGCGGCAGCGGGCGC
>JAQXFY010000174.1 GCA_029006015.1 bacterium | reverse complement strand
TGGCAGCACCGGGAAAACATCTTCCGGCTGGTTACCGGCCAGGAAAAGCCGCTATGGGGCGGCAAAAAAAGGGCCGGGGCCAAGCAGGCCGGCACCGCCGAATAGCGCCTGCCAACAGGATAGCGCTTGGCTTTTGATGCCATTCCCGGCATTGTTACCCATCGCCAAAGGGCACCCCATGTTGATGGGGCGCCCTTTTTATTTTACCGTATCGTTTGCCCTGCAGGGCCTGCCCCCGGCACAATGCCGCCGCAATCCCGGGCCGCCGCACGGATATTGCCGTTTTTCCCATAAGGCCGCCTTATGCCGGCATCACGGGGTGCGTTGGCCGTAGCATAACAACCCAAAATAAGAAACCGAATTGGGGCCGGCGTTATAAGGCACCCCTGCACTTTTGGCCAATTCATATACCAGGATGCCATACCCTTCCAGCGACGGAAAAAGCCTTTCCGGGAAGCGGCAAGGGGCGTTGGGATAGGTGCACTGCCGGCATCGGTTACACCCTTCATTGGAAAGCAGCAAAAAAGGGGGATCCAGCATGTCATACAGCCTGTCGCACACCTGCTTAAAGCGCACGTGGCCGCGGCGCATTCCTTCAATATCAAAGCAATCCTCTAACGGATAGGCGGCAGAAAACACCAGGGCCGATGAAAAGGCCAGGCATTGTTGGCGGCACTGCTCCAGCGTGCCCACCGCCGGGGGGCACGCCCAGGTTTTCCCATAACGGTTGCACTGGTTTTTTGCGCATATCCGGCGGACTTCCTCGGAAAAAACAATCTCAGCGGTGCTGACATAGCCAAACGAAGTAATGCCAATATCTGTCAGCTGCGTTTCCGATATCGAAGGTAAAAACGGGGGTTTTAGCAACATCATCCCTCTTTCACGCCGGCATTTTGCCGGATGGCGGTATCCGCCCGATGCCTGCCTTTTCGATGATAACAAACTGTATCATCCCCATAGCCATATTACCATCCCTTGCCGGGGCGTTTGTTTTGATCGGGGCGGGGATTGCCCTGCCGCGCACCGCTGCAAAACACAATGGGGGCAGCCGCAAGGGCGCCCCCATTTTTTCCAGCTATCCGCCGCCTTGACAGGCGCTCTTTTCGCGTTCCGGGTTATCCGGAAAACCAACGGAAACAGCCGTGCCGCACGGCGCCCGCAATCTTTTTTATGCGGCAGCCGTCAAGGCTTTCAGATGCGGGTGCGCAATTCCTCCAGCGCCTGCGCCACACCCTGACGCTCGTCCTTGCCGGATTGGTATTCCACGCCGATGGCGCCCTGATAACCGGCCAGTTTCAGCTGGCGGATAAAGGCATCGGGCGCTTTCATGGCATAATCTTCGCAGACATGGGCATGGAAGGCCAGCGGGGCGATCAGCGCGTCCCCCTCCTGCTGCTGTTCCAGCCATCGGCTGCCGTGGATAAGTACGCCAAAGTTCTTTTCCGCTACCGCGCCCGCCAGGCGAAGCAGCTCCCCCGGCACGCTGGAAGCGCCGCCATGGTTTTCCGGTCCCAGGGTAACCCCCAGGTCCGCCGCGCGCGTGCATAACCAGCGGTAGCGCGCCACCAGGTATTCCATGGCCTGCGGCTCGATGCGCCGGCTGCCCCGCACGCCGACATCCAGCCGCAGCGTCGGGCAATGCAGGGCCTGGCATGCACGCAGCGCCAACTCTTGCTGGGCCTCCCGCTGGCTGCGGACATCCGCATCCTCATGCCACAGGGCGCCGCCATCCCAGGCGATGTTGACGGGGGAAAGTCCGTAGCGGCGCATCGTCTCGGCCACCAGCGGCCAATTTCCCTCGTATTTGCCTGCAAAAAATCCGTTCCAGATATCCGCGGTATCCAGCCCATGCCCGCTGCACGCGGCGCAATAGCCCTCAAAATCCATCAATCCCTGCTCGAGCAGGCCATGGTAGGAATAAGATGCGATGGACAGCTTCATGCCGTTTCCCCCTTTAATGCCAAAAATGATAAAAGGCGGCTGAACACACAACCGCCCTATCGGGTTTATTACGCGCGGCGGGGAGCCGCTTCGACATCCAGCACCTTCTGGCCGTCATAATAGCCGCATTCCTTGCACACGCGGTGGGAAAGCCGCGGCGCATGGCAGCGCGGGCAGGCGACGATACCGGGGGCCTGAATCTTCCAATGCGCACGGCGCAGGCGCTTGCGCTGCTTGGATATCCTCTTTTTGGGCATTGCCATGGGTCTACACCTCCTTGCAGGTCTCCTTCGCCGGTTAAAAAGATTCGCCCTGCGTGCAATCGCACGCCGTCTGGTTTCGATTGACCCCACAAACGGGGCATATTCCCTTGCAATCCTCGCGGCAGACCGGTGCTACCGGCAAGGATACCGTTACCCATTGGGCCACAAGCGGTTCCAAATCAATGCGATTGCCGCCATAGACAAACCAATCGGGCTCCTCCGGGTGGGCTTCAGGGGCAAAAACCTCCTGAAAAGCTGCATCGACAGGCTGGGCAAATACATCCGCGCAATTTGCACAGGCCAGGTGGATGACCGCGTGCAGTGTACCGCTTACGATAAGGCGCCTTTCCCCTGGGGATTTGGCTACCCCCTCCACTTGCACGCCTGTAACCGGCCCCACCTGCTGCGGATGAAGCCCCTCCAGAAGCCCTTCGCCTTCCACGCGAAAGGCAACCTCCAAGCCCGGATTTTGTACCGCCAGGGATACATCCACATGCATACGCTCACCTCAAAATGCAGGCAAATGATATTATACTAACCGCGCCCCGCCCTGTCAAGGATTTTCAAGCAACGCACGGGTTTCGCGCGCGATTACTTTTTCCTCATCCGTGGCGATGGTCATAACCGTTACCTTGGCGCCATCCGGGGAACAGATGAAATCCCCGGCCGGGCGGTTGTTCTTGGCATCATCAATTTCAACGCCCATAAACGCCAGGCCTTCGCAGCAGCGCTTACGGATGTAAGGCGTATTTTCACCGATGCCGGCGGTAAACACAACGGCATCCAGCCCGCCCATCAGCGCGGCATAGGCGCCGATGAAACGGCGCACACGGTAGCAGAACATATCGATCGCCAGCTCGGCCCGGGGGTTTTCCTCGCGCGCAGCCGTGCAATCGCGCATATCGCTGGAAATGCCCGAAATGCCCAGCAGGCCGGATTCCTTGTTGAGCACGCGCGTCATTTCCTTGATGCTCATGCCGGTTTTTTCCATCATATACTCCATGATGGCGGGATCGATATCGCCGGAGCGCGTTCCCATCATGATGCCGGCCAGCGGCGTCAGGCCCATGGAGGTATCGACGGATTTTCCGCCGTCCACCGCGGTGATGGAGGCGCCGTTGCCCAGGTGGCAGGTAACGGTTTTCAGGCTTTCCACCGGGCGGCCCATCAATTCCGCTGCGCGGCGGGAAACATACTTATGGCTGGTGCCGTGGGCGCCATAACGGCGCACGTGGTATTTTTCGTAATACTCATACGGCAGGGGGTACAAATACGCCGTGGGCGGCATGGTTTGATGGAAAGCGGTATCAAACACCGCCACCATGGGCGTGTTGGGCATGACGTTGCGGCAGGCTTCCATCCCCATCAGGTGAGCGGGGTTGTGAAGGGGCGCCAGATCGCACAGATCGCGGATTTTATTCAGCGTATCCTCCGTGCACAGCGCCGGCCCATCAAAGTACGAACCGCCCTGCACCACGCGGTGGCCGACGGCGGAAATTTCATCCATGGAGGAAACCACGCCATGCTCCGGATCGGTCAGCGCGCCCAGGATAGCCTGCATGGCCACGATATGGTCCTTCATATCGGCCTGCACGGTATAATTGTCGCGCCCGGGCACCTTATGCACCAGGTTGCTGCCCTGGATGCCGATGCGCTCCACCGCGCCCTTGGCCAGCACGGATTCATCTTCCATATCAAACAGCTGGTATTTAATGGAGGAACTACCCGCGTTAATAACCAAAATTTTCATGCTATGCTCCCCCATCAACCCATGTTCTGCGCCTGCAGCGCGGTGATGGCCACAACGGACACCACATCCTCCACGCTGCACCCGCGGGACAGATCGTTAACCGGCGCGGCCAGGCCCTGCAAAATGGGCCCAATGGCATCGACGCCGCCCAGGCGCTGCACCAGCTTGTAGCCGATGTTGCCCGCCTGCAGATCGGGGAAAACAAGCACGTTGGCCTTGCCGGCCACATCGCTGCCCGGCGCCTTTAAGGAGGCGACGGAGGATACCAGCGCGGCATCGGCCTGCAATTCGCCATCGCATTTCAGATCGGGCGCAATTTCATGCACGCGCGCAGCCGCCGTGGCCACCTTGTCCACCAGCTCGTGCTTGGCCGAACCCTTGGTGGAGAAGGACAAAAGCGCCACGCGCGGTTCCTCTATACCGCAAAGGGCCTTGGCCGAACCCGCGGAAGCCACCGCAATGGCCGCCAGCTGCTCGGCATCCGGGCAGGGAATAACGGCGCAATCGCCAAAGACCATGCAGCCGCCATCGCCATACGGGGCGGGCACGCCATCCATAATAAAGCAGGAAGAAACCGTCGAGATGCCGGGCGCGGTTTTGAGTACCTGCAGCGCCGGGCGCAACGTATCGCCCGTGGAGTGGCACGCACCGGCCACCATGCCCTCGGCATCGCCGCACTTAATCATCATAACGCCAAACATGATATTCTGCTTAACGGCTTCCTGCGCTTTTTCGGGCGTCATGCCCTTGTTTTTGCGCAGTTCGTACAGCTTATCGGCATAGGCAGCCGCCTTATCCG
>JAQXFY010000173.1 GCA_029006015.1 bacterium | reverse complement strand
AAAAAGGGGCGCTGAACATGGATATTGCCCTGGCACCCGGGGAAAGGGTGGACACGCTGCCGGGATGCGGCCTGCGCATTGTGCAACGGGAGGATGGCTTTTGCTACGGCACGGATGCCGTGCTGCTGGCGGCTTTTGCGCGCGCCTGGAAGGGCGAGCGTGTGCTGGATCTGGGCACGGGCACCGGCGTTTTGCCGCTGCTGCTGTCCGCGCGCACCCAGGCCTGCTTTACCGGCATCGAGCTGGACCCTGTCATGGCCTCGCTGGCAGGGCGGAGCGTGGCGCTAAACGCTTTGGAAGGCCGCATCACCGTTTGCGTCGGGGATTATACGCAGCCGGATGCCTTTTTGCCCAATTCCTTCCATGTGGTGGTGTGCAACCCGCCCTATCAGGCGGTGGGGGAGGGCCCGCAAAGCCGCGCGGATGATGTGCGCGATGCCCGGCACGAAAGCAGCGCTACCATGGAGCAGTGGATCGCCGCCGCCCATCGTGCGCTGCATGTAAACGGGCGGCTGTACGCCGTTCATCGGGCGGACCGTATGGGCGAGCTGATCGGCAAGCTGCACGGCATGGGCTTTGCCATCAAACGGGTGGTTCTGGTGTGCCCTTTGCCCAATCGCGCGCCCAACCGGGTGCTGGTGGCCTGCGCCAAGGGCGGTGCCAGCGGCACCCGCACGGAAATTTTTACCTTATACCAGGCCGTGGGCTGCTATACCCCCGCGGCGCAGGCCATCTATAAGGGGGGCATGCTGTGATGGCAGGAAAACTGATCCTGGTGGGCACACCCATCGGCAACATGGGCGATATTTCCCCGCGCGCCATCCAGGCGCTTGAGGGGGCGGATATCATCGCGGCGGAGGATACGCGCCATACCGGCCAGCTGCTTCAAAGCCTGGGCATCAAAAAACCCATGCTGGCCTATCACGAGCATAACCGCGCCCAGGCCGGGGCACGCTTGATGGAGCTGCTGCACGAGGGAAGCACGGTCGCCCTTTGCACCGATGCCGGTATGCCCGGCATATCCGATCCCGGGGAGGAGCTGGTGGCCGCCTGCGCGCAGCAGGGGGTGGAGGTTACCGCCATTCCCGGGCCCTCGGCCTTTGTTATGGGGCTGGTGTTGTCCGGCCTGCCCTGCGG
The DNA here is from genome assembly GCA_029006015.1 of bacterium. GTDB lineage: Bacteria > Bacillota > Clostridia > Christensenellales > SUG1161 > SUG1161. The sequence continues at coordinate 3,434 of JAQXFY010000173.1, read as the reverse complement.
GCGCTTTGCCTTTGAGGGCTTTTTGCCAACCCAGGGCGCGCAGCTGAGGGAGCGCCTGGACAGCCTGAAGGGGGAAAGGCGCACCCTTGTTTTATACGAAGCGCCCCACCGCGTGGTGCAGACGCTTGAACGCCTGTTGGAAGCGTGGGGCGACCGCATGGCTGCCTGCGCGCGCGAGCTGACCAAGCTGCACGAGGAAGTGCTGCGCATGCCGCTGTCCGGCCTGCTGGCGCATTTTAAGGCCCAACCCCCACGCGGGGAAATGGTGCTGATTGTTGCCGGCGCGCCGCAGCCCGCAGCCGCCACCCGGCAGGATATCCGGCGGGAGCTGTCCCTGGCGCTGGAGGGCGGGCAGCGCCTGAAAGAAGCTGCGGGGGAAGTTGCCCGCAGGCTTGGCGTCCCCGCGCGGGAGGTATACCGCCTGGGGCTGGAAATGAAGCAGGAACAGCGCGAAGAATAGCATCCCCCCCATGCCGTTGGGAAAATTGATGTGCAAGCGGGCAAACCGCCTGGGCCGGGATGGTGCCGGCGGGCGCTGTACGCACCGGGGCCGTAGGGCGGGCTTTGGAATGGCCGGTTGGGATATGCCGATATGGCCGGCTGCCTGATCGTTGGTTGACGCTTGATGCCGGGCGGCGGTGGACAAGGCCGGGCGGATATCGTATAATAAGGCTTATCTGTAAAAAGAAAGGGGGCGCCATCGTGGAGAACAAGGCTTTTTCCGTTGCGCCGGTGCGCGTGCTTTCCTTTTTGGCAACCTGTTTGTTGCTGTGCGTATCGTTGCCGCTGGCGCTTCCTGTATATCTTGTTTGCCAGTATTTTTTAACCGTTATGTATGCGCGCGGCCGGCGAATAGATGCCATGGCCTCCATCATGGTGGCGGGCCTGCTGCTGTGGACGGTATCGGGCAGCTGGCACGCCCTGCTGCTGGTTTGGCCGCTGGCGCTGCCCGTGGCGGTATGCGGGGAGCTCATCATGCGCAAAATGCCGTCGCCCTCAGCGCTCAAGGGTGCATTTGGGGCGGCGCTGGGGCAGCTTTTGCTCGGCCTTGTCTGCATGGTTTTCCTGGTTAAGATCAGCCCCGTCGAATGGTTTTTTGCCCAGCTGCAGCCGCCGGCGAATATGCCCCAGGCTACGCTGGATATGCTGAGGGAGATCATCTCCCAGCTGGAAAGCGTGCTGGGCCAGGGCATGGGCCCGGCATCAGGCACCGATGCGGCCTCGCTATATGCCAGGCTGTGCCAGCTGTTGGAGCCGATTCTTCGCCAGGCGCTGCCGGCTGCGGTGCTGTGCATGGCGGCGCTGGGTACGCTGGCCGGGTATGTGCTGCCTGCGCTGCGCATCAACGCGCTGGCGGCTAAAAAGGATGCGGTCAACCCCAAATTGGGGCATGTGCCCCCCTACACGGTGCCCATCTCCGGCTTTACGGCGCTGACGCCGCCGCCGTGGCTGTCCAACGCGCTGACGGTTTCCTTAATTCTATCCTATGTGGCCGTGCTGCTGGGGTGGAGTTACGGGCCCGCGCTGCTGTGGGCGGTGTTTGGCCTGCTGCTGATCGAGGGCGGGGTGCTGGGCTGCTCCGTGCTGGCCGGGGCGATGTCCAAGGCCGGCCTGCCGCGCGTGGCGCAAGGGTTTATTCTGGCTTTTTCGCTGATTTTTATGTACATGCTGGTGGCCATCGTAGGGTGGATCGGCGGAAGCTGGCGGCAGCGGCGCATCATGATGAAGTTTTTTATGCAAGCCCATCGCGGCGATGATGACCGCCATGGCGATGACGATTCCGGCAAGGGAGGAGAAGGGTTATGAAGGTTGTTTTAATAAAGGATGTCCAGGGAACCGGCAAGAAGGATCAGGTGGTGGAGGTTAGCGACGGTTACGCGCGCAATTACCTGCTGCCGCGCAAGCTGGCGCGCGAGGCGACTGCCCAGGCCATCGGCCAGATCCAGCAGCAGAAGGCGGCCGAAGCCCACCGCAAGCAGGTGGAGCAGGAGCAGGCACGCCAGACGGCCAAGGAACTGTCCGGCATCACCGTGGCCGTTCCGGTGCGCGCGGGCAAGGATGGCCGCTTGTTTGGCAGCGTTACCTCGGCAGAAATTGCCCAGGCGCTGGCTCAGCAGGGCTATGAGGTGGATAAGAAAAAAATCGTGCTTCCCGATGGGCTGCGCCAGCTGGGCGAGGCCGAGGTGGAAGTGCGCCTGTTTACGGGCATCAGCGCCAAATTAAAGGTAAATATCGTGGCCATGCCCGTATAACGGGCGGGGCTGTTTAAGCCTGCCGGGGCAATGGCGCCCGATATGGGGCGGTTTTTTGCGATTTTCAGCCGGGCAGCCGTGTGCTGTCCATTAACGGGCGGAGGCTCCTGGGGCATGTAAACTCCATGGAAAAGCGGCCATTTGCCCGCTTGACAGGGAGCGCCGGGGCCGCCTGGGCGGTGCCCCACATTAAAATCATGGATCGGAGGTGCGCGAAATGGAAACCGGCCGTATTCCCCCCCATAACCTGGAGGCGGAGCAATCGGTGCTGGGCAGCATGATGCTGGATGTGGAATCCGTTTCGCTGGCCACCACTCAGCTGGAAGCGGACGATTTTTATGCCCCGGCCAACCGGGTTATTTTCGATGTCATGCTCAAGCTGTATGCCACGGGCAAACCGGTGGATCTGGTTACCGTGTGTGATGAGTTATACCGCCGCGGCGCCATGGAAGGCGTGGGCGGGGTGGGGTATGTTACGGCGCTGTCGCGCCAGGTGCCCTCAACCTCCAACGTGGCTTCCTATATCGAAATCGTTCATGATCGCTCCATGCTGCGCCGGCTTATCCGTGCGGGCGCCGATTTGCAGCAGGATGGCTACGAGGGGCAAAAAACCTCCGACGCCATTTTGCAGGATGCGGAAAAACGCCTGTATGATATTGCCGTCAACCGGGATACCAATACGCTGGCACAGATCCAGCCCGCCATGTATACCGTGTATGACCGCATTGCCCAGCAGTACGAAAACCGTGGGCAGCTTAGCGGCATCAATACCGGGTTTACCGATTTAAACTATAAGCTCAGCGGCTTTAACCCATCGGATCTTATTTTGATCGCCGCGCGCCCCGCCATGGGCAAAACCAGCCTGATGCTGAACTTTGTGTTGGCCGCCGCGCTGGGGGAAGGGCTGCCCGTGGCTTTTTTCAGCCTGGAAATGGCACGGGAACAGCTGGTCAACCGTATGCTGGGCACGGTCAGCGGCGTCAATTTAACGCGCATGCGCTCCGGTGAGCTGGAGGATGAGGATTGGGGCCTGTTGATGGAGGCCATGGGCCGGCTGGGCCCCGCACCCATTTATATCGACGATACGCCCTCCATTACCCCGGCGGACATGCTGTCCAAGTGCCGCAAGTTAAAATTGCAGCACGGCCTTGGCCTGGTTTTGATCGATTACCTGCAGTTGAT
>JAQXFY010000172.1 GCA_029006015.1 bacterium | reverse complement strand
AAATAACATGCTCCATCATCGCCTTGGAAATGCCCATGGCGTTGATGGGGTAAGCTGCCTTATCCGTAGACAGGCAGACCACCCGCTTAACCCCGGCATCAATGGCGGCGTGAAGCATATTATCCGTACCGATGATGTTGGTCTGTACCGCCTGCATGGGAAAAAACTCGCAGGATGGCACTTGCTTTAACGCTGCGGCATGGAAAATATAATCCACACCGGGCATGGCATCCCGGATCGATTGGGCATTGCGGACATCGCCGATATAAAACTTTACTTTCCCTGCATACTCCGGAAAGCGGGCCTGTAAATCATGGCGCATGTCATCCTGCTTTTTTTCATCCCTGGAAAAAATGCGAATTTGCTTGATATCAGTTTTCAAAAACCGATTCAATACCGCATTGCCAAAGCTGCCCGTTCCACCCGTGATAAGCAATGTTTTTCCCGAAAATTCAGACATGTCACTAAACCCCTTTAATGAAATCTTGAAAAATCCCCGTCAGACGATCCATATAGACCTTCTTGGAACAGTTGGCTTCATAATACCGGCGGCCTGCGGCGCCCTTTTCCTTGTATTGGTCATGGTCGAGCACAACAGCCTTCATGGCTTCAGCCAACGCCGTAAAATCCCCGGCGGGTACGGATATACCCGAATCGGATTCCGCGACCATTTCCTGCACACCCTCACCCGCAGCGGCAATAACGGGTTTGCCCGCGCTCAAATAGCCCTGAAGCTTGGCCGGAACTGTTTTCCCGGTAAAATCATCATCCCGCAGCGTCAGCAGGAAACAATCGGCTAACTTATAAAATTTCCGCATTGCTTGAAGCGGATACCTGCCATGGAAAACAACCTTATCCTCCACCTGTAGCGCGTGCGCCATTTTTTTGCAGTTATCAAGCTCCGATCCGTCCCCCACAATATGCACACAAAACGGCAAAGATTTATCCATATGGGCAACCGCATTCAAAATGCAATCTACATTCTGAACAACACCGATGTTGCCCGCAAAAAGAAAATCTACGCATTGGTTTTGTTCATACTGGCCGGCAATTTCCGAGTACAGATCTTCGGCATGCTGTGGCAGGTACGTCATTTTTTCTGTAGGCACCCGGCATACATCGGCTAGATATCGAACAAATGCTTTCGAGGTTACACAAACGCAATCACAGGCGCAATATAATTTGGAGCTGATCTTTTTTATGATGGAAAAAACCGGATTTGATTCGGTAATGCCGCCAGCCTTTAACGATTCCGGCCAAAGATCACAACAATACAAAACAACCGGTATCTTCAGCCTTTTCCCGTAAGAAAGGGCCGGAACAGCCTGGAATACCGGGGATGTCTGATACACAAAAACAATATCAGCATCCGGCTTTTTCCCAAATTTGCTATAGAGCCAGGATGTAACAACAAAAGAAACATAATTTAAAAAGCGAAATACCGGGCCATGACGCCTGGCGATAATCGGTACCCGATGGATGGACACCTGATTCATGATTTCATCACGTTTTCTATGCCACTTATATTCCTTGGGAACAACCGAAGTTGCATAATCAGGCAGCCCCGTTAAAACCTGAACCTGATGTCCGCGGGCAATAAGCTCGGCAGCAATATCGTTTATCCGAAAATCTTCGGGATAAAAATATTGGGAAACAATTAGAATTTTCAAAAACAGTCCACCCCATGACAGAAAGATTTCCGCCTTCTATTGTTTTTTGTCATATCAAACTTTATTTTTCCTTATGCATAGCCTATAGCTCTACATATTCTTGAATTATATCGTATCAAAAAGCATATTGCAACATACAACGTTTTTCATGTTACCGGTGACCATATTCGTGTTTCATCCCCCATTTAGCAAGTGGCACACCGGATTTTCAGGCGCCTTATCCATCGCAAAGGCTGTTGCGGACAGGCCATGCGCATATATCCAGATGCCCCGTCTTATAAAAGCGGATGCCCCGTTCCACCGCACAAATAAGCCAATAAATAGCTGCAGGCACATCATGATTGCAATGATAACAACGCCGCACACCCTTTCATTTTAAATTTTAGCCTTCCTATTTTCCTTGTTAAAAATAAATACCAGGGGCGGGCATGAACATGCCCGCCCCACATGGTATCCGCCTAACCTTCATGTATGTACCCGATTTTATTTTCCATGCCTACAGCGCAATGCCGTGGGTCGCCAGCAGCTCGTCCGTCAGCCTGGCGCAGGCATCGATATCGGGCAGATAGCCGCCCATCCAGATGGCATAAATCATGGCATCGCGGTTTTGCCTGAGCGCCGCATCGACGCTGATATCAACATAGGAATGGTTCTTGGCCGTCAGCCCGGCCGCCGCATCCGGGAAATCCAGCTGCTGGATGGGCACAAAGCCGCTGGCGGTCGCCACACAGGGCAGCTCCAGCAGGAAGTGATCGGGCAGGTTGGGCACCGAGCCCTGGTTGGGCACATTGGCCCAGTAAACGCCGCGGCCGTCATGCTCCAGGGCGTGGATCATGGAAACCAGCTTTTCGGTTTCACCATCGCGCCCGGCAAAGTAATTTACATCCATTTCCTCTTCCCCGCGGGCACGGCGCAGCGTGCGTTGATAGCGCTTATCCTGCCCCTCCAGCTTTTCTTCCAGCGGGAAGCGGTCCACCCCCAGGGTACCGCCATTCCACGCGCCATGCGGCGTGCGCTCGGGGAAAAATTCCACCACATGCCGGTCGCCCGGCGCCGCAAAGCAGCCGGTTTCCAGGAAAAGCTGCGAGCAAACGGGGGATTGATAGGGATGGTTTTCAATATCATCCCACGCCGGTGTTCCCGCAATAGCGCGAAGGCGGGCCTCTATTTCCAGCTTTACATCCTTTCCGTCCACGCGGATATCGTGCAGGAAGGTGCAATGGTTAAGGCCTGCGCCCCGGGTATGCAGCCGCTCCACCTCAACGCCCAGGTATTTGGCCAGCGCCTCCTCGGTTTCGGGCACGCCATGGCAAAGGCCGGTCAGCGGCACGCCCGTTGCCTTGCGCACCGCCCGGCACAGGATGGCCATGGGGTTGGAATAATTAAAAAAGTGCGCATCCGGACACAAATCGCCAACATCATTGGCAATTTCCACCATCGCCGGCACCATGCGCATGGCGCGCGATACCCCGCCCGGCATAGCGGTATCGGCCACGGGCTGGTAGATGCCGTATTTGCGCGGAATCTGGCAATCCAATAGCCTGGCTTTGCGCCCGCCCACCGCAATGGTGGTAACAACATAATCCGCCCCCGGCAAAAGCTGCCTGCGGTCGGTAGAGGCGGTCACCTTCATATCGGCCCCGGCCAGCGCCACCATGCGTTCGGTCAACCCGCGCGCGCCCTCCAGGGCCTCCGGCGCGATATCGCACAGGGCAATTTCCCAGCTAAACTCACCGGGGTTGATAATCAAATCCCCGATCAGGGTTTCCAAAAAGGCGACGCTGCCCGCCCCGATCAGCACCAATTTACGTTTTTCTTTCATGTTTTTGCCCCCTTATTTGGCCTGGATGCCGTGATAGGCCAGCATTTCATCGCACATGCGGGCCGCCTCATCCTGGTTTGTCATATAACCGCCCATCATAACAGCTTCGATCATGCCATCGCGGCTGCCGCGAACAGCGGCGTCCACCGTGACATCCACCCAGGCGTGGAAACGGCTTGTCAGTGCCAGCAGATGCGCAGGCACATCGTTTTGCCGGATGGGGGTAAAGCCCGTGGCCGTGGCTACGCAGGGCATTTCCAGCAGATAATGATCGGGCAGGCCGGCCACCGCGCCCTGGTTGGGCACATTGGCCCAGTACAGCGTGCGCTTATCATCCTCCAGATCATGGATCATGGATACCAGCTTTTCGGTTTCCCCGTCCCGGCCGGACAGGCGCTCGGCATCCAGCGGCTCCTCCCCGCGGGCACGGCGCATAACGCGCTGATAGCGTTTTTCGCCGTTTGTAATGGCATCCTCAAAGGAAATGATATCCTTGCCCAGCGTTGCGCCAAAATAGCGGCCGCCCGGCACAAGCTCGGTAAAAAATTCCGTAATATGCCGGTCGCCCGGGGCAATAAAAGCGCCCAGGGAACGGAATAAATCGGCGCACAGGCGGCCGTCGCGCACATGGCTATGAATATCCTCATAGCTGCCATCGGCCATCATGCGGTCATACTTTTCCAGGATTTGGGGCTTAACATCCTGGCCGTCCACGCGGATATCATGCAAAAACGTGCAGTGGTTGAGGCCCTGGCCCCGGGTATGCAGGCGGCCGACTTCCACGCCCAAAAACTCGGCCAGGGCTTCTTCGGTGCCCGGTACGCCATGGCACAAACCGATGACCGGGAAGCCGGTTTCTCGGCGCAGGGCACGGCAGATCACCGCCATGGGGTTGGAATAGTTAAAAAAGTGCGCCTTGGGGCAATAGGTTTCGACATCCCGGCAGATATCCAGCATGGCGGGCACCATGCGCATGGCGCGCGATACCCCGCCCGGCATGGCGGTATCGCCCACCGGCTGGTTGATGCCATACTTGCGCGGGATAAACACATCCTGCTCCCATCCGCGGCGGCCGCCAACGGCGATGGTGGTGACGACATAATCCGCCCCGGGCAAAAGATCGCGCCGGTCGGTGGAGCCGGTTACCACCATATCGGTCCCCGTCAGCGCCGCCATGCGTTTGGCCAGCCCCATGGCGGCATCCAGCGCCTCCTGCCGGATATCGCACAGGGCCAGTTCCCAGGCAAACCTGCCGGGGTGAATCATCAGATCACCGCACAACGCCTCGCAAAAGCTGGCGCTGCCCGCCCCAATGAGGACGAGTTTTCTTTTTTCCTTAGCTGCCATCTGTCTGCCTCCTTATTGGTTGCTTGTTTCCACCCACACCCGTGGAATACGCTGCGAAATAAAAAGCGGCTGGCAGGGCATGCGCCAAAGCTGCCCCGGCCGCGCGCCATCGCATCTGACGGTAAAATGGTGCATGTTGACCCGGCCCACCACCGGGCAGCGCCTGCCGGCAATGGAAACCGATAACGGCCGGTCACAAAAAGCCGCTTTGACGGCGCGCAGCCTGTCCCGCAGGCGGAAGGCATCCGCGCGCTTGGCCATGCCCACCCCCTCGGCATAGCCGATGCCGATAACGCAAAGCTGACCATCCTGCTTCATGCGGGCCGTGCGTCCGTAACCGATAAAATCGCCTTTCTTGGCGGGATGCACGCCCAGCACCTCACCCTCCAGATAGCCCACCGGCAAAAAGCCATGCCCGACGCGCCCCATGAAAGCCGAGCCAATGCGCACGGCATCCAAATGCATATCGGGGAAATTGAGCATGGCATGGGAATTGCAGCAATGGCGAAGGCCGGGATCCATACCGGCTTTTTCCATTTGCCCGATGGCCTGCATAAACAATCCGTATTGCTGCCTTGCCGCATCCGCCCCGGCAAAGGACTGGGCAAAATGCATACCCGTGCCGACAAAGCGCACAGGGGCAGCCTGGCGGGCCGCCTCTATTACCGGGCCCATTTGCCTGGCATCAAAACCAAAGCCGCCAAAGCCGGTATCCAAATACAAATGGGCGGGCGCCTCCATCCCCAGCGCCTCGGCAGCGGCCCTGTAGGTTTCCAGCGCCGGATAACTGCCAATCATCGCCTCCGCCCCGGCCAGCAGCGCACGGCGGGCGGTATCCTCGCCATCGATGGGGTGCAGCAACAAAATGCGGCCCGAAAACCCGTCCGCCCGCAAAGCGGCGGCATCGCAAACGGCATCCACAGCCAAAAAATCAATGCCCTGCGCGCGCAACGCGCGGGACATGGGGATCAGCCCCGCACCGTACCCATTGCCCTTGATAACGCCGATCACCCTGGCATTTCCCGCCAACTGCCGGACGCGGGCAATATTGGCCCTGACGGCATCGCGCTGGATTATCAGCCTTTCCATATTCAACCATCCTTTGTATGCCTTAACATTCGCCAGCAGTATACCATCCCCGGGCAAAAGGTTCAATAAAGGGATACCGCTGCCGGTAAATGGCGTGTATAATAGAGGAAACCCGATGTGCAATACACGTGCAATATAAGGAGGTACGCCCGATGGAAAGCTATTTTCCCCAGGTGCCCCGCATCGCCTATGAGGGGGCCAAAAGCAAAAATCCTTTCTCCTTCCGTTTTTATAACCCCGATGAAATAATTGCCGGCAAGCCTATGCGCGAGCATCTGCGTTTTTCCCTGGCCTACTGGCACGGCATGTGCGCCGGCGGCAACGATCCTTTTGGCCGCGCCACCATGGACCGCAGCTATGGCGCCAGCGATCCCATGCAGATTGCGCGCAACAAAGCCCATGCGGCCATGGAGCTGATGGACAAGCTTCAGCTTGATTTTTTCTGCTTCCACGATCGGGATATCGCGCCCGAAGGGGCCACCCTGCAGGAAACCAACGCCCGGCTGGATGAAATCGGCCAGCTGTTAAAGGAGCTGTCTGCCGAGCATAACAAGCGCGTTTTGTGGGGCACGGCCAACCTGTTTGATAACCCCCGCTACATGCACGGCGCGGGCACCTCGTGCGATGCCGATGTATTTGCCTTTGCCGCAGCGCAGATCAAAAAAGCGCTGGAGCTGACGGTTATGCTGGGCGGCCAGGGCTATGTGTTCTGGGGCGGGCGCGAAGGCTATGAAACGCTTCTTAACACCGATATGGCCCTGGAGCAGGACAACATGGCGCGCCTGATGCACATGGCGGTGGATTATGCGCGCTCCATCGGCTTTAAGGGGGATTTCTACATCGAACCCAAGCCCAAGGAGCCCACCAAGCACCAGTATGATTTTGATGCTTCCACGGTGCTGGCTTTCCTGCGCAAATACGGGCTGGACAAGGATTTTAAGCTGAATATCGAGGCCAACCACGCCACCCTGGCCGGGCACACCTTCCAGCACGAGCTGTGCGTTGCCCGCATCAACGGGGCGCTGGGTTCCATCGATGCCAACCGCGGGGACGAGCAGCTGGGCTGGGATACCGACCAATTCCCCACCAATGTATACGATACCACCCTGTGCATGCTGGAGGTACTGCGTGCCGGCGGCTTTACAAACGGCGGCCTTAACTTTGATGCCAAGCTGCGCCGCGCTTCCTGGCAGGGGGAGGATTTGTTCCACGCCTTAATTTCCGGCATGGACGGCTTTGCTCTGGGCCTGCGCATGGCGCTGCGCGTGCTGGAGGACGGCCGGCTGGATGCCTTTGTGCGCGAGCGCTATCAAAGCTTTACCACCGGCATCGGCGCGGATATCGTAGCCGGCAAAACCAATTTGCAGCAGTTGGAAGCCTATGCCCTGCAAAAGGGTGAGGTTGCGCCCCGCCAGAGCGGCCGCCAGGAATATCTGGAAAACATCCTCAACGATATTCTGTTTGGCTGATGGCGATTTTTCCGGCTGCCCGCTAAACAGGCGCCCCCACTCCCCTTGCAGAGCGCCAGACGCGCGGCGGAGCGCGGGGGCGTTTGGCTTTGCGCCCATGGCAGGCGCGGCACCGTTTGCCCCGGGGCGGCTTTTAAAAGAAATCTTGCGGATAGAGCCGCCGCAAAGGGGCAGGCGGCGGCATATTGGCTGCGCCGCCCGTACAATGGCCGCACGGAATGTGCACGCCTATGATAAAGGAGGGATGGCCCATGTACCTGATGGGCATTGATATCGGCACTTCGGGCACCAAATGCGCCCTGTTCGATGAAAAAGGCAAAAAGATCGCCTCCCATACCGGGGAATACCCGCTGTATCAACCGCAAAACGGCTATGCCGAGCAGCAGCCGGAGGACTGGTGGCGCGCCACGGTGGACGGCATCCGGGCGGTACTGCAAAAAAGCGGCATCGATGCGGGGCAGATCGCCGGCATTGGTCTGTCCGGCCAGATGCACGGGCTGGTTATGCTCGATGGCGATGGCCGCGTGCTGCGCCCGGCTATTTTATGGTGCGACGGCCGTACGCAGCAGGAATGCGCGGAACTGACGCAGGAAATCGGCGCCGGGCAGATGATCGCCATTACCGCCAACCCCGCCCTGCCCGGCTTTACCGCGGGTAAAATCCGCTGGGTGCAAAAGCACGAGCCCGATGTATTTGCCCGCTGCAAAACCATTTTGCTGCCCAAGGATTACATCCGCTACCGCCTGACGGGCACATTCGCCACGGAGGTTTCCGATGCCTCCGGCATGCAGCTGATGAACATCGAAAAGCGCCGCTGGGCGCCCGAAATGCTGCGCGTGCTGCACATCCACGAAGGCATGCTGGGCAGCCTGCATGAATCCGTGGAAATTTCCGCCCATATCAGCGGGGAGGCCGCGCGCCTGACCGGCCTGAAAGCCGGCACGCCGGTATGCGGCGGTGCGGGCGACAATGCGGCGGCGGCAGTCGGCACGGGCGTGGTTGCCGATGGCCGCGCCTTTGCCACCATCGGCACCAGCGGCGTGGTGTATGCCCATGCCTCCCGCATGGCGCTGGATCAAAAAGGCCGCGTACACACCTTTTGCAGCGCGGTTCCGGGGCAATGGCATGTTATGGCCGTCACCCAGGCGGCCGGGCTGTCGCTTCGCTGGCTGCGCGATACCTGCTGCGCGCCGGAATGCGCCGCCGCCCGGGATGAGGGTGTCGATCCTTATGATATCATGACGCGCGAGGCCGCCACCTCCCCCATCGGGGCCAACCGCCTGGTCTACCTGCCCTATCTGATGGGCGAGCGCACGCCCCACCTGGATACCGCCTGCCGCGGCGTTTTCTTTGGGCTTTCGGCCATGCATACCCGCAGCGACCTTATCCGTTCGGTGATGGAGGGCGTCAGCTTTTCCCTGACCGACGGGGTGGATATCATGCGCGGCATGGGCCTGTCCATCGAAGGCATCATGGCCTGCGGCGGCGGCGCCGCCAGCCCGCTGTGGCGGCAGATGCTGGCCGATCTTTGGGGGTGCACGGTGCACACGGCTTCCTCCAGCGAAGGTGCGGCGCTTGGCGTGGCCATCCTGGCGGGGGTGGGCTGCGGGCTTTATCAAAGCGTGCCGGCCGCCTGTGATGCCCTGATCGGCTCCAAGGAAAGCACATCGCCCGATGCCAAGGCGCACCGGGCTTACCAACCCTATCTGGCGCTGTACCGCTCGCTTTACCCTGCGTTAAAGCCCAGCTTTGATACGCTGGCCACCCTGTAACGGCCGCCCCCGCTGCGGCGCGCAGCACCGGCTGATATTCCGGCAGGCGCACGGGCCACACCGGCGCATCTTTCCAGGGCATCAAGGCCAGGCAGCGCCCCTCGCCGCATGCAGCTTTGTATTTGCCTTATCTGTATACGGCCAGGCATCGCATGTGCGGCGCCTGGCCGTATGGAATAAAAGCGTGCATTCCCGCCATACAGGCCGGGCGGCGCGCACATATCAAAGGAGGGTTACCATGCCTGCATTTGCCATCGAGCCAGGCAACCTCAACCTGTTTG
>JAQXFY010000171.1 GCA_029006015.1 bacterium | reverse complement strand
GTCAGCATGACGCCCTTGGGAAATCCCGTCGTGCCCGAGGTATACTGCATGTTGCATACATCATCCGGCTTGACGGCGGCCGCCCTGCGGCGCACTTCTTCCTCGGGCACCAGAGATGAACGCTCCAGCATCTTTTCCCAGGTCAGACAGCCCTCCATCTCAAAGCCAACCGTGATGATATTGCGCAGGAAGGGAAGCCGTTCGGAATATAACGGGCTGCCGGGCTTGAGGCCCTTCAGCTCCGGACAAAGCTCCTCCATGATTTCTTTGTAGTTGGAATCCTTGCAATCCTCGATCATCACCAGGGTATGGGTATCGGATTGATGCAGCAGGTATTCGGCTTCATGGATTTTATAGGCGGTATTTACCGTAACCAGAACGGCGCCGATCTTTGTAGCCGCCCAGAAAGTCAAAAACCATTGGGGCACATTGGTTGCCCAGATGGCCACATGATAGCCCGGTTTAACGCCAAGCGAGATCAGGGCGGCCGCTACCCGGTCCACATCCTCGCGGAATTGGCTGTAGGTGCGCGTATAATCAAGCGTGGTATATTTGAAGGCGTATTGATCCGGATAGTTATCCGCCATGGCGTCCAGCACCTGGGAAAACGTCTTATCCACCAGCTCATACTTCGGCCACAGGAAGGAACCCGTATGCGCGCGGTTATAATACAGCCTGCGCCCCTTGGCCTCGTCCTCGGCTATATTGGATAGATAACTGGCAAAATGCGTCAGCACGATATCGGGGTTTTGCACCTCGTCATTCCAATCGGCGCAGACATAGCCTTCAAAGTTCAGCGCGCGCAGGGCATTGGTAAACTCCTCCACCGGCAGCTCGCCATCGCCCAGCAGCACATTGACGCCCGCCTTGCGATCGCCCAGGCGAACATAGCAGATGTAGGCGCCCAGCGTCTGGATGGTCTGCTCGGCGCTTTCGCCTGCGGAGAAATAGGTTTCCCGGATATTCCAGGCCGCGCCCAGGGCGCCTGTGGCAAAGCGGTTGATGATTTCGATAACCCGCTTGGTATCGGCAAGATAGCCGCTGGTTTCCAGCAGGATGGTAACATCATAGCGCTGGGCCTTTTCGATGGCCGGGCGCAGCGTATGGAGCAACCGGTCCATATCCGGCTGCTCATCCATGTGTACGATGACATAGGGGATGGAGGCACCGGCGGCCATTTCCACATAGCGCACCACATCCTCGCCGTCCTGCTCGATGGGCGTGGGATAGATCAGCGCCGGAACGGCGATGTGGCGGTTGACCAGCTTGCGTTTGGCGCCGGCCGCGCTCATGGTATGCAGGATGCTGTCCTTATGGCTGCGCTTTTCCTCTTCGGCATCATATATCTCAAAGCCCGCGTACCCATATTCGTTGGCGGTATTACACAACTCCAAAAAGGAGCCGGCGGGAACATACCTGGCAGAAAATGTCAGCTTCATCTTAGTTCTCCTCGTACACGATCTTGTTCAGCGCGTTGATAAAGGCGCGGATGCTGGCCCCTACGATATCCGTGGACAGGCCGTTGCCGGAATACAGCCTTCCGTTGGAACGCAGCCTGACCAGCGCGGAACCCAGGGCCTCGCGCCCCTCTGTTACCGCCTGGATCTGGAAATCATCCAGCTCGTAATGATGGCCGATGGCCTGTTCAATGGCGCGGAAGGAGGCATCGATGGGGCCGTCGCCGGTGCTGATGCCGTTGATTTTATCGCCATCCTTCATCAGCGTGACGCTGGCCATGGCGGTAATCAGATTGCCCGTGTTGCACACATAGCTGTCTACATGATAGGTGGAGGGAACCTGCATGGCGGCGCTGGCGATGATGGCCTCCAGCTCCTTGGCGCCAACGGAATCCTTCTGGGCGGTTACGCGCTTGATTTCCTCGTATACCTTTCCGGTATCCTCCTCCGAAAGATCATATCCCAGCCCGCAGCAAGCCTTGGCGACATCGCCGATGGTGGAATCCCCACCCAACATCAGGGCGCTTTGTTCCTCCGCCGCAAAACCGGCTGCCTCCGGCGCGGTGCCTGCATCATGGGAGAAGGCGGAAACGGCGTGGTGGATCCCCGTCAAATCAAGGCCGGATTCTATCTTTAAGCTGTCCCCCAGGGTATGCATGATATCGGCAAACTGGGAAATGCCCAGCGTGGAGCAATCGGAAACCGTTGTTTTTACGCCGTCGGCCCCGGCCTCGATGGCCTCGACTGCCGCCGCGGCGGCCATGCCCAATGCATTCGAGGGGCAGACCCATACCGGGATGTCGATGGCGGCTTTAACCTGTTCTACCATCTGCGCAAAGGCCTTGGGGGTCATGATCCCGGCGTCATCGCACAGGGTAACGGCGGTTGCGCCGCTTTGCGCCACCTTCTGGCACAGTTCCACCAGGAAGCTGCGTTCCGCACGGGAGGCATCGATGGCAACAAATTCCACCAGGCTGCACCGGCTTTTGGCACAGGCTACCAGCTCCGCCGCCTTTTGGGCCATTTTATCGGCCTTCATGTGATGGCTGTATTCCATTTGTACCGTCGAGGTGGGAAGCGCTACCTGCAAACAGGGCTTTTGCGCATCCTTAACGCAAGCCCATGCTGCATCCACTTCGTCCTCACTGAAACCGGCCGGAATGCACACGATGGCATTCTTCGCCGCCGCAGCGATTGTCCTGTTGATGATGGCATCCTCTTTCTTGTTTTTTACGGCAATCAAATCAATCGAATCCACGCCCAGCTGATCCAGGCATTTGGCCAGGGAGGCCATTTCCCGGAAGGACAGCGACAGGCCGCCTTTGGTGGACTGCCGGAGCGTAAAATCGCTGATGCATACTTTTTTCATGTTGATGATTCCCTCTCTTTCAAATTGCGTGGCAACAAAAAAACCGCAGAAACCATACAGTTTCTGCGGGGTGATTAGCTAAGCATAACCACGGTGCCACCCGAATTGCCATAACCTATGTTATGGCCGCTCATCAGGCTCTATCAAGCCCTTAATCTGTAACGGGATTTCCCGGAGGCTCCTACTCAACCATGGTGTTCAGAACCTCGGCTCAGATACCAGAAAGCCATAAATCACTTTACCTGCCTTGCACCAACCGACAGTTCTCTGTTATCCGTGGCAATATGGCTTAATACCTTCATCGCCTCTGCAATTTGCAATATCATACCATACCTTTTTTGCTGTTGTCAATGCAGCTGTGCCGGTTTATGTGAAATTTTTGTGCCGTCCTGGCGCTGCAGGGGCCTGGCTCATTTATGGGGCCCACGCGCGTTCAAGCGCCGCTGCGCCCAGGATAAGCTGCTGCTCGTTAAGGCCGGAAAACCCGGCCACCACAATGTTTTCGGGCATATCCGAAACAGGGAAGGAGTAATATTCGCCAAGGCCGTAAACTCTGGCGCCCTCGGCTGCGGCGCAAGATACCAACTGGCTTTGTTTCATGCCGTTGTGGATGGTCAGCAGCAGGTGCATGCCTGCATCGCATCCCGATATTTCCGCGATTTTGCCCAGCCTGCCCTCGGAGATGGTTTGGCAAAGGAGGTCCCTGCGCTGCCGGTATATCTTTTTCATTCGGTTGATATGCCTGTCGAAGTGGCCCTTTTCCATAAACCGTGCAAGCGTCAGCTGTTCAAAAACAGGCACGGTACAGGAATAAAACCCAAGGCGGTTGTGGAACCTTTGGCAAAGAGCAGGGGGAAGGATCATATAACTGATTCGCATGGAAGGAGCCAGGCTTTTGGTGAAGGTATTGATATAAATGACCCTGCCGTTTCTGTCGATGCTTTGCAGCGTGGGGATGGGCCTGCCGGTATATGGGAATTCGCTGTCGTAATCATCTTCGATAATATACCGGCCTTCGCGGGAATAAGCCCAGCGCAGCAGTTCCTGCCGGCGGCTTACGGGCATAATGATGCCAAGCGGGAAATGGTGGGAGGGGGTAATATGAAGCACATTTATCCCAAAGCCCGAAATGGCTTCGGCAGAAGCCCCTTTTTCATCCATGGGGATTGGGAACACACGCGAGGTATTGGCGCTGAAAATTTGGTATGTTTTATTGTACCCGGGGTTTTCCACGCCATAGGCGTTATCCCTGCCCAGCAGCTGGATGATCAGCCCGGTGAGGTATTCCGACCCGGCGCCGATAAAAATCTGTTCGGGGCTGACCTCCATGCCGCGAAAGTTTTTCAGATACGCCGCAATTTGGATGCGCAGGGCCGCTGTGCCCTGTGCGGGGCATGCGTTGAGCAGATCCTCGCTGCGCTCGCTCAGCACCTCGCGGGACAGCTTGGTCCAGGTGGAAAAGGGAAAATCCGATGTGTCGATGCGGTTTGTATGGAAATCATACTGGATATCTGCGGGCGGGCAGGCCGGCTGCTCCTCTTCGGCGCCGGCATCATCGCAGGCAGGGTTATCTATAAAATGCTCGGCATAATATCCGCTTCCGGGTTTTGATACGATATATCCTTCGGCCACAAGCTGGGCATAGGCGGTTTCAACGGTAATGATGCTTATTTTTAAATGGGCCGACAGTGCCCGCTTGGAGGGCAGCCTTTGGCCGCCTTGGATATGGCCGGATTCAATTTCATCCTTGATATAGCGGTAAAGCTGTTGATACAGCGGGATTTGCTCGTCCGATTGAAAAGTTAGTGTAAACATATCCAAAACCGACCTTATTAAAAATACAAAAATTGAACATTGCCGCAATGCCGGGGGCTTGGTAGCATTATAAAGTAACTTCTTTGCGGAATCAAGGAGAGGGATTTTTATGGAAAACAACAGTTACCAGCTTAACAAACAACTGGCCCAGATGCTCAAAGGCGGCGTCATCATGGATGTGACAACGCCCGAACAGGCCAAAATTGCGGAGGCGGCAGGCGCCTGTGCGGTCATGGCGCTCGAACGCATTCCTGCCGATATCCGGGCGGCCGGCGGCGTATCCCGCATGAGCGATCCCAAGATGATCAAAGGCATTCAAAACGCGGTATCCATTCCGGTAATGGCCAAATGCAGAATAGGCCATTTTGCGGAAGCCCAGATCCTTCAGGCCATTGAAATCGATTATATCGATGAAAGTGAGGTTTTATCGCCTGCCGACGATAAATATCACATTGATAAAAGAAAGTTTGATGTTCCGTTTGTATGCGGCGCCCGGGATCTGGGCGAGGCCCTCCGGCGCATCAACGAGGGTGCTTCCATGATCCGAACCAAGGGCGAGCCGGGAACCGGCGATATTGTACAGGCCGTGCGCCATATGCGCATGATGAATAGCCAGATCCGCAAAATCCAGTCCATGAGCGAGGATGAGCTTTACAACGAGGCAAAGGAACTCCAGGTTCCGTATGAGCTGGTGCTTGATGTGCATCAAAACGGCAGGCTGCCCGTTGTTAACTTTGCGGCGGGCGGCGTAGCCACCCCTGCGGACGCGGCTTTGATGATGCAGCTGGGCGCCGAGGGCGTTTTTGTGGGTTCGGGCATTTTCAAATCGGGCAATCCCGAAAAAAGAGCGGCAGCCATCGTAAAGGCGGTAACAAACTTTCAGGACAGCAAGCTGCTTGCCGAGCTTTCTGAAGACCTCGGCGAAGCCATGGTCGGCATCAACGAGGATGAGATCAGCCTGCTCATGGCGGAAAGAGGAAAATAATGAAGATCGGCGTGCTTGCTTTACAGGGCGCATTTATCGAGCATGAAAAAAAGCTTTGCCAGTGCGGTGCGGAGGCATTTGAAATCCGGCAAAAACGGGATATCGATTGTTCCTTTGACGGCCTTATCCTTCCCGGCGGCGAAAGCACGGTTATGGGCAAGCTTTTAAACGAGTTGGGGCTGATGGAGCCTGTGCGCCAGCGCATCAAAGCCGGTATGCCGGTCATGGGAACCTGCGCCGGCCTGATCCTGCTGGCACAGCACATCGCGGGGGAGGATACGGTTCATATCGGTACAATGGGGATTACGGCCAAACGCAATGCTTACGGCAGGCAGCTGGGTAGTTTTCGGGCCGATGCCGGGTTTAAAGGCCTGGGCACCCTGTCCATGACCTTTATACGCGCCCCGTATATCGAAAGCGTTTCCACTGCGGAGGTTCTTGCGGAAATTGACGGCAGAATCGTTGCGGCCAGGGAAGGGAACCAGCTTGCACTTGCCTTCCATCCCGAGCTTGAACAATCGGCAGCGGTACATGAATATTTCCTCCGTATGTAGATGGAGATAGGGCGGGCAGGCCGCCGTCGAAGCTGTTTTTTTCGCCGGCCCTGCATAGCCGGGGCGGGGGAGGGCAAGCCCATTACCCGCAGTATTGCGGGCTGCTATAAAAAATAAAGATACATGCAGCACCCAAACCGCCTGGATCAAAATGTTTCCAGGCGGTTTGGGTTATATAAAGGCACCGTACTTTCTATCAAAAAGGGGCACGGTTTATAAAGAGCACGGCAAACGGATAGATGTCCACGCAGCATGGCCCATGCTAAGCGCTTTGCAGGGCCGATCGGCGCGCCGGGAAAACATGTTTCCCGGTTTGCAAGCGGCAGGGGAGGAAACATGGCGGCAAAAAAGCAAAAGATGCGGTGTGTTATGTGCCTTGATATGGAGGCCTGGGCGTGGATAAACAGGCTATCCGCCCATAAAAGGAATGCGCCGGCAGGCCCGTATAGCCCAAACGATTACTGGCACCATGCCCGCCATGAGAAGGCTGGCGGCAAAATGCGGGGCTATAAAAACCTGCTTTTCATATCTTGCAGCATATCCAATACTTTGTAAGCGTTTTTCTCTGCAGCGGACAAGGAAACAATAAGCCTATCGCAGACAGAGATAATATCATCGGATGGCTTTGGCGTATTCAAGGCAGC
>JAQXFY010000170.1 GCA_029006015.1 bacterium | reverse complement strand
CTGCGGCTGCTTTTTATGTTGTACCAAATTCTTCCCGCAAAGTTTAACCCTGCATGCCTTGTTTGAAGGCTTCAAAGGTGATATACTGAAATGTAGTTTCCACCATTATGGGAAGGAGCCTGTTATCATGAAACTGCCTACCAATCCTGTTATCGCCAATCCTTTGCCCACCATCACCATCGGGGGCGCCCAAATCACCCGTATGATCATGGGCGGCAATATCATCTCGGGCACCTCGCATCTTACCCCCCAGCTCGATCAGGAGATGGAGGATTATTACACCACCGAAAACATTAAAAAAGCGCTTCGCCGGTGCGAGGAATGCGGCATCAACACCGTTGCCCTGCGTACGGACAAGCACATCATGCGCGTGCTGCGTGAATACTGGAACGAGGGCGGCCAGCTGCAGTGGATGGCCCAGACGGCTTCCGAAATGATATCCTTCCGCGGCAACGTCAACGCCACGATGAACTATAACCCCGTGGCCTTCTACCACCACGGCTCCATTACCGATAACCTGATGCAGGAGAAAAAGTATGATGTGCTTAAGGAGCATTTCAAGATCCTGCGCGATACCGGCAAGCCCTATGGCATGGCCACGCACAACCCCGATTACATCCGTTATGCGGATGAGCACTTTGATGTGGATTTCTACATGGCCTGCGTGTATAACCTGACCAAGATCGAGCATGTGTCCTCCGCCATCCTGGGCCGTTCCAACGAAGGCGAGCACTTTGACGATGCCGATATTCCCCTGATGTACAAAGCCATCCAGGAAACCAAGCGCCCCTGCTTTGCCTTTAAGATTCTGGGCGCCACGCGCCGCTGCGGCTCCCCGGCCGAGGTTCGCGGCTGCTTCCAGGAAGCCTTCGATACCATTAAGCCGACGGATGCCGTTATGGTGGGCATGTTCCAGCGCGATAAGGACCAGATCGCCGAAAACTGCCAGACCGTGCGCGATATCCTGGCTGCCAAATAATGATTGCCAGCCAGATACCTGCAATTCCATTGATATACATACCAAACAGCGCCGGATTGTTCATCCGGCGCTGTTTTAGCAAATGCTCCCTCGGCCCGCTTTTTATCCAGCCTCACTTAGTTAGCCTGATAACTGTCATTCAGGCCATAGGCGATCGCATATCCAACCGGCGAATTCGCAGCCGGCGATATGCCTCCTTTTGCCATGGCCGGTTCTAATAGGGAAGGTCAGGCACCTCCTGCAGCTCCAGCTCCGAAAAGATGTTCTTCGCCCGGGCTTCAAACCCGGTTATCGCATCATTTATGCTGATATTGTTTTGAAAGATATCGGTGCACATGGCCCGGAATGCCCCCGGCATGCCCGGCATGCCCCACACATTCCCGCCACACAAAACAACTTGATCGCCATCCATTAATTGGTTTTCCAACAGTTCAAACCATTCTTTGGTATGGTAGTTATCTTTAAACGGATTGATTTCAAACCGCTCGTCAAGGCTTGTATGGTCCCGCGTAAAATTGTTGCTGTACCACAACCATGCAAATCCAATCTCCGGATTGGGGCTGCCTTTTCCAATTAAATAGTATCCCTCATCCATACAAAAAGTATGCTGATTTTTGGCAAAGGAGCCTGCCGGCATGGGAACCGCTTGCAATTTATCCGATTCGCCAAAAGTACCCGTTATTGTGGGAACATAACTAAAGTAAATATTGGATTTTTTAAAATCCTCCTCCTCAAACGCCGGTTTATAAATAAACTCGCCTTGCCGAATGGCTTCCGAAAACATCATAAGCGTCTCTTGCGCCTGTTGCGTGCGGAGGGTTACCTGATAGCCGTGTCCATCATCCTGGTAAACGGCAGCATCGTTTAACAACATAGCCGTTGGGATAACCGCTCCGCTTACCAAAAAGCCCGTTTTAGGCGCTCGGCCATCTGTGCCCGGTTGGCTTAATTGCCTGGATACCCGCCTTAACTCATCCCATGTCCATTCGCCCTGGCGATATGCTTCCAACGGGTGCCTTATCCCGCTGCGATTGCATTCCGACCAGTTATAGATAATGGCCATGGACCCCGACCATCTATATGTATTAACTATCGGCAAAGGTTGTAGGGCATACTGTTTACCATGCCATTGGGTTGCAGCGGAAACCCCGCGTATAAAGGTATCATCCAAAGGGTTTGCATCCAGCCATTCGTCTACTGGCTGCACCAAGCCCCAAATAGCAGCCCGTGGCAAGGATAAATATGCATTCGTATTTTCATATGCCACGGGATCCCTCCTCATGTGCTCGGGCCCACTGACTGTCGGGGATTTTCCTGTTACGCATAAAAATTTTAATATATCAAGTTCACTGCGGATGCCGCTAGTGATATAATTCATCACTTCCTGGGTTATCAGGTTTTCGAACTCGACACCATATTTTTCGGAAAACTCGTCCTGTATTTCTTGCGCGTACCCCGGCACGCCGCCATTTAAAGTAATTTTTTTGCCATTCATCGCCCCAAAATCGATATTGGAGGGCCAATATACAGGCTTTGACGGCGCAGGGCTGGCGGATGGATTGGGTTCCACCGTTGGCGTAGCACCGGGGTCAGGCGAGGAGGCCGGGCTGGTGCATCCGGCCAGCATCCCCCGCAATCATCAAAGCGCCAATTGCAGCGGTTGTATACCGTTTTGTTTTCCTCGCCTTGCTTGTCACTGTTATCCGCCCCTTTCTATGTATCCGCGCCGGCCCTATCGCCAATCCTGTTGGCTGCCGGTTTGAGCTTCTCCCTCATCCGGCTACCCGCAAAACCCGGTATTGCCTTGCCACAGCAAGCCTGTATACCCTTAGGCAACAGCGCCTTCGGAGGTTCCTCTACTGCGGCTATACCCCAAAAACCCGACCCATGGGACTTAATCCGCACATTTCATAAAATCACTTAACTTTAGCACTAGAATAAACTGATCCCGCACCGAAGTCAACCCCCTGGCGCCCACTTTTGGCCGCACATTTTACTAAAAATATACAAAAAACGACATGATTGGCTATCATCATGCCGTTACCGCACCAATCTCTATTTTTTATTTTGCGCAGCAAATAAGTATACTGGCCCCTTTTGTGGTTATCCGGTATACAAGCTGACTTCAGCCCGCACCCAATATCTGCCTGTCATTGCGACAACCCCAGCGCCGCCAAGGGCGTGCTGCACCAGCCGGTTTTAATAGGCAGCGCCCCTTTTCATCAGGCGCAACCCCTGTAAAACAAGGGTTAGA
>JAQXFY010000169.1 GCA_029006015.1 bacterium | reverse complement strand
AGCCTCCACCTGATAGGTGGAGCCCAGGAATTTACTGATTGTTTTGGCCTTCGCGGGTGATTCCACGATAACCAATTTGCGCTTAGTCGTCTGTTTGCTGGTGGCCATATCTTACCTTCTTTATGCCATTTGGCTAATCTGCTAGATGCCGTATCGATTACCTGGCAACTGCTTTATTATTCCGTCGAGCGCCATGGTTGTCAAGAGGGAATTCAGGCGATTGGGCGGAAAACCCACTGCGGCCGATAGTTCATCGTGGGACATATCCCCCTGCTGCAAAGCTGTGACCACACTTTTTTCCGCTTCGGTCAACTCCCGAAAAGCCATTTGCTGAGGCACGGGCTCCTGCTTTGTTTTACTTTGAACGCCAACGGCGTCCAGGATATCCTCCGCCTTAAAAACCGGCACAGCCCCATTGGCAATGAGTTCATGCGGGCCTTCGCTGTATAGGGAGGTTATCATGCCGGGAACAGCCAGCACCTCCCGCCCCTCGTCCATCGCATAGCCCACGGTAATCATGGCGCCGCTTTTATACCGGCCCTCCACCATAACAACCGCCCCGCACAGCCCGCTGATGACGCGGTTTCGCCCGGGAAAATGTTCCCGCAGCGGGGGAATGCCTGGCGCATATTCGCTGACCAGCGCACCATTTGCGATGATTTTTTCAAACAGGGCTGCATTCTCCGGCGGATAAACAACATCCACCCCGCACCCCAGCACCGCCAGCGTACTGCCGCCGCCATCCAATGCACCCTGATGGGCGTTGGAATCAATGCCGCGCGCCCCGCCGGATACCACCTGTACGCCGGATGCCGCCACGCCGCTGGCAAGCAGATGCGCAGCCTCCCGCCCATAACGGGTACATATGCGCGCGCCCACCATGGCCACACGGGGAACATCCTGCATAAAGGCTTGTATACGCCCGCGGATATAAAGCACCGGCGGCGGGTCGAAAATACCCGATAACAGGGCAGGATAGCCCTTATCCTCTAAAAAAACCGCATGCGCCCCGCAACGGTACAGCCCTTCCGGCACCGCATCCAGGTTTTTGTCCGCCTGGGCCACCGCGTGGGCTGCTTTTGCCGGCAAAAAAGACGCGGCTGCGGCAGGTTTGCTATATACCGCCTGTGCGCTGCCCATGCCTTCCATGACGCGGCGATACAGCCGTGGGCCGATGCCTTCCACCGCCATTAGCCACATGGTGCATAGCTGCTCCCGCCCGTAATCCATGCTCAGCCTCCTACCAGTATTTGCGATCCAGGCTTCGGTACTGGATGGCCTCGGCCAGATGCTCGGTTTGGATATCCTTTTCGCCAGCCAAGTCGGCTATGGTGCGCGCCACCTTAAGGATGCGGTGATAGGTACGTGCAGACAGCCCCAACTGGGAAAACGCACGCCGAAGCAGATTTTGCCCTGCCGATGTAACCCGGCAATGCGCCATAACGCCTCGGCTGTCCAGCTGGGCATTGCAATACAACCCGCTTTCCCGATAACGCGCCAGCTGCAACTGCCGCGCACGGTTGACGCGCTGGCGTACCGTGGCGCTGGATTCGCCCGGGGCGGTATCCTCCAGTTTTTCCACGGGCACGGCTTCTACTTCAATTTGCAGATCGATCCTATCCAAAAGCGGGCCGGATACGCGGCCAAGATAGCGCCTGATCTGCGGCGGCGTACAGCGGCATGCCTGATCTCGGCTGCCAAACTGCCCGCACGGGCAGGGGTTCATCGCAGCTACCAGCATAAACCGGGCCGGATAGCGCACCGTCATCTGCACGCGCGAAACCGTGACAAATCCATCCTCCAGCGGCTGGCGCAGCGCCTCCAGCCCATCCCGGCCAAACTCCGGCAATTCATCTAAAAAAAGCACTCCGTTATGGGCCAGGCTAACCTCGCCCGGGCGCGCCTTGGGGCCTCCCCCCGTCAATGCCGGGGCGGATACCGTATGATGAGGCGAACGGAACGGCCGCGTGGTGATAAAACCACTTTCACCACCCAGCGTACCGGCCACGGAATGGATCTGTGTAACCTCCATGGCCTCATCAAAGGTGAGATCCGGCAAAATGGAGGGCAGGCAGCGCGCCAATAGCGTTTTGCCCGAGCCTGGCGGCCCGATCATCAATAAATTATGCCCGCCGGCCGCGGCGATTTCCAGCGCCCGCTTGGCATTTTCCTGCCCGCGCACCATGGCCAGGTCACTTAGTGCCTGGGATTGTTGCAAGCGCAGCTGTTCCCAATCAGATTGCGCAGCCTTTTCCAGATGAATCTCCCCGCGCAGCCATTTGGCCAGCTGCCCCAAATCCTGAGGGGTATATACATCCAAGCCGGAAACAAAGGCGGCTTCCTGGGCGTTATCCGGCGGCAGCACCACCCGGCAGGCGCCCTGCTTGCGTGCAGCGATCAGCATGGGCAGCACGCCCATAATGGGCATCAGGCGACCATCCAGGGATAATTCCCCCAGCAAAAGCATGTTTTGCAGCACATCGCCCGGCACTTGGCCGGTTGCCGCCAACAGCCCTGCGGCGATGGGCAAATCATAAATAGGTCCCTCTTTTTTAACGTGGGCGGGCGCCAAATTGACGGTAATGCGCTGGGTAGGAAACTGTAAGCCCGTATTTTTGATGGCGGAGCGCACCCGTTCCCGGGATTCTTTGACAGCGGCATCGGGCAGGCCGACGGTTTCAAACGCCGGCAATCCGCCCGAAATATCCACCTGCACCTCCACGGGATAGCCTTCCAGCCCGGTCAAGCCAAAGGAAGCAATCCTAGCCAGCATGCCTTATCCCCCTTACCATCCCGTATAAAAATACCATGTTGGCATCCAGCGCATCATCTTGGAATAACCAAAGGGAATAGGCAGGCCCGTCCAAGCCGGGAAAAAGAAGATAAACAGCACCGCCGCCAGGCCGACCAAGCCCCATACCCACCATTTACCGCGCGGATTTTTGTGCATGACTTCCCGCGCCAGATAAACCGTCAGCAGCATAAAGAACGGAACCGAAGCGAAATAGTGGTAAATAAACACGCACCGGGTGACCAGAATCCACGGGGCAAGCTGGGCCGCCATGGATACCAGCAGGAAAGGCACGCCGCGCTCCGGCGCCGGGCCTTTATGGGAAAACACGCGCACAATCCCCCAGATGACCGCCGCCAACCCTGTCCACCAAATAATGGGGTTGCCAAAGGCGGCGATGGAGGCCACCTGGCCTTGGGGCAGGCCGGAACCCTGGTAATACCAGATCGGCCGGATAACCAGCGGCCAGCTATACCATGGCGATTGGAAGGGATGGGTAGCCGTCAGGCCGGAGTGGTAACGGTACATATTGATCTGCGCATCCCACACATACTGTAAGCCCCGTCCGGGCTGGGCGCGCAAAATGGGAAGATAGGAAGCATAATAGATGCACGCCGGGATGGCTACAAAGAAAATCAGGCACCAGCCGCACAGCGCCGCTACGCGCCATGGGGTGCGGCGAGCCACCAATTGCAAGCGTTCGCGCTCCTCCCCATTGACGTTGCCTGTCTTAAGCGCCCGACGGGCAAAAGCCATCTCTTCAAAGCGCTGGTATACCGTATAAAAGAAGATGACGGCAAGCCCGGCCCCGGCATACAGGCATATCCATTTGCTGGCCGCCCCCAATCCAAAGGCAATGCCGGACAGCGCAAGGGGAATAAAGGATTTCCACCATGCGTTGGTTACCGCCGCCCGCTGGAAATACAGGTACATGCAATAATACATGGCAATGATAAACAGCACGGGATAGGAATCGATGGTGGCCAGGCGGGTTTGCGCCAGGTGCATGCCATCCAGCGCCATCAAAAGCGTGGCCAGCACGGCATACTTGGTTTTGCCAAAAAGCGCTTTGGCAAAGGCGTACATCAGCGGCAGCATCAAAACGCCTGCCAGCGTACCCATAAAACGCCAGCCAAAGGGGTTCATGCCAAAAAGCTGGATGCCCCAGCCGATCATCACCTTGCCCAGCGGCGGGTGCGTGGTTTCGTAAATATCCATGCCGTGGATCTGCTCATACGCGGTACGGACGTGGTAAACCTCGTCAAAATAGGCACCATCCATATAGGTGGGTGCGCCGCTGAAACAATCCTGCTCATCGATCAGGCAGTTGGCATCGGCCGATATTTGTCCGCGGCCATCGGGGATGTTTTGGGCCGATTTAATGGCGATTTTCTGGTTGTTTGCATCGGAAAAACCTATTTCCAGCATGCGGGGCGAGCCCGTGTTGCGCACCACGCGCACATATTTGGCCCTGAAGGAAACATCACGGCTGATCCAGGTAAAGACCGGCTGGGCAGAGCCGGATTCCTTAAACAGGATGATGTTGCCGGACTGGAAGTTAACGCCGTCCTCGGAAAACTCAAAATGGAAGGAACCGGATGAAATTTCGGTATAGAACCACACCTTGGTAATATCGGAAGGCTGCTCCAGCTCAATCAGCGCGCCTTCGCTGGCGCCGGAAGGATCCCACATGGTGACTGGTGCCTTTGTGCTGCCAAGCTTAAAGAAGGCAAACGCGCTGTAGACCACCGTGATGGCCAGCATCAGCCCAACATCCTTTAGTGTAAAACGGTGTTCGTTGCGGTAAGGCTCCAGCCTGCCCATCACCCGGCGATGCCGGGCCTCGTAGGGGTTTATCCTTTTAGCGGATGCAGGAGCATTTCCCTCCCCCTCATTGCCGGGCAGTTCAATGGGTTCCTGCGTGGCGCAGGCGGCCCAGCGGGGGGCTTTTTTGGGATCTTCAAACGCTACCCAGATCAGCAGTGCAAACAAAGCCAGGCCGATGGCGGAAGCTGTGCGCAGCAGAATATTATTGGATGCAATCCAGGTAACTTTTAATACCATCGCCATATTAAGGGCCTGAAGCCCCGAAAAGCCAGCCATAACGGCGAGCAGGCGTTTATCCGGCCGGATGGCGCAGGCCACGGCCAGGAAAAGAATAGCCGGGAACAGATACCGCTCGTGTATGCGGGTGCCCAGGAAATAGAACGTGCTGCACAAAAGCGCCATGTTAACAAAAATGCTGCCCGTTTCACGGCGGCGGATGTAATGCCACAGCGAAAGCGCTACCGTTACCGGGATGCCCAGATACCCGATCATGCCATAGGTAATGGGCCCCAGAACAGCCGTAGCTTCCTTGACGCCATTGCCGCCCAGAAGGCTCATCAGGTTAAACGCATTGAGCGAGGCATAGGCATACTGGCTTAACGTGGAAGCATAAAGCTCCACCGCAAAGAAGGGCTTTTTCATACCGATGCTGGGCAGCAGGAAGGCGATGGCCACCATACCCAAGGCCACACCGACGCACTGGCCAAAGGTAGCCCATGCTTTTTTGCTGGCATCCTTTGATGCCTTGCGGCCGTTTGGCCGGATAACAAGCTCCAACAGCGGCCAGGCCAATGCCGGCCCCAGCACGATGGCCTGCGGCTTGATCAGCAAAGCCAGGGTATAAAACACCGTTGCCTTGACATAACGCTTTTGCATCATATACCAGCCGAAGGCAATCAGCGGCAGCACAAAAAAGCTGTCGATCTGGCCCCATACGGCGGAGTTATAAATGGATGCCGGATTAAGCGCCACCAGCAGCGCCAACGTCAGGCTGGAACCATCGGAAAAGCGTTTGCGCGCAATGCGATATACCATATATGCCAGCGCAATATCCGCCAGCATGGAAGGCAGGCGCAGCAGGATGCGGCCGGCCGCGCTTTCCAAGGGAATGCCTGCCAGTTTCATGATGGCACAGGGAACAGACAGCACCCACAAATACAGCGGCGGATAATCGCAGAAAATGGTCTGCCCCGTACTGTCCCCATAAAAATGAATGGGCCCTACCTCGACCATGCGCGTGCCCCAGGTATACCAGCACTTCATATCGCTGGAGTAGCCGATGTTTTGTGCAGCAATGATCAGGCGGATCAAAAAGGCCAATGCCAGCCCGGCCCAAAGCCAGGTTTGATAGGCAGGCCTGGGTTTGGCACCAAGCGCTCCCCTGCGCTGCACACGGGTTCCCCAAAGCCACGCCAGGGCAACATACAAAAACCCTGCCATTATCAGCACGCTCCGCGCAGCCTCGGAAATCCAGTTGCCGTTGGCCTCCCAAAAGGAGGAGTATCCGCCCTTTGCGGACTGGATTTTCATCTTCTGGATGGTTGCGCCTTGGGGTACATCGGCCTTTGCCACTTCCTCCACGGAAATATCATCAAACCAGGCCTCGCCCGTGCCCAGGCTGCCATAGTTACCCAGGCGCAGCATCAGCGCGATGGTTTTTTGCCCCGAAATCGCTTGGGTATACATATCCACATACTGCCAGTTCCCATCGGTATCCAGCAAGGGCTCGGTGGTAACAAAGGTATTTTCCACCGCCAGCATGGCCAGCGGCACGGTGCCATCCACCCGGCATTTGATATAACCGGAAATATGATAGATGCGCCCCGGCGTTACCGCAATCTGTTGGGTTAGCCGGATGTCATCCGCCTCGCTGGAGGAAAGATAGGCTGCATATTGGCCCATATGGCTTCCCTCGGCCACCAGGCGATAAACCGGCTTATCCCCGGTATATTCGCTTAGCCATCCCCCGCTTTGCCAGGGCGACAGGATGCCATCCTCAAAGCCGGAATTTTGGGCCAAATTGCCCTGTGCCGGGGCGGGGCCGCAGGCGGTCAGCATGCCGGCCAGCAGCAGGATAACGGCAGCTACCACAGCGATACGGAGTTTCTTTTGCATATAATCCCTCCAGGCATTATTCGGCTTCAAAAGCCGCTTGAATCCAGCATGGCTGATAGCCGCCCTGCCGGTATTGCCACTGCACCACATCAAAGCGCACAAAAGCCTCCAGCGCATCGATTTTTTGCAGATAGGAAAGCGCAGCCAGAATCAGTTTCCTTTGCTTGCGGCCATCGACGGCCTCCGCCCCGGTACCAAACCCGCTGCCGG
The DNA here is from genome assembly GCA_029006015.1 of bacterium. GTDB lineage: Bacteria > Bacillota > Clostridia > Christensenellales > SUG1161 > SUG1161. Next base: position 5,439 of record JAQXFY010000169.1, on the reverse strand, counting down.
TCCGGGCTTTGACTTCGATAAACACAAGCGTATCCCCATCCCGGGCGATGATGTCAATTTCGCCTTCGCGGGTATGGTAATTGCGTGCCAGCACCTCCATCCCGCGCTCGAGGGCAAGGGCGCACGTCCGCTCCTCCAGCGCCCGGCCAAGCTGCACGCTGTTCATGATGGATAGATGTTGCGCAAAAACAGAGCGCGATGCTCCGGGCACGGGCCCAGGGCACGGATAGCCTGGATATGCGCGGCGCTGCCATACCCTTTATGGGAAGCAAAGCCATATCCGGGATAACGCTCATCCAGCTTGCGCATATACCGATCCCTCGATACCTTAGCCAGCACGCTGGCCGCCGCAATGCACAGCCGCTTACCGTCCCCGCCTACGACGGTGCGTTGTGGATAATCAAGCCCCGGGATAGGCTGATTGCCGTCCACCCAAACCATTCCCGGTGCCGGATGACATAAAGATATGGCGCGCTTCATCGCCAAAAAGGTAGCCCCCAGGATGTTTAACCGGCCGATCTCCTCCACCGTGGCAAAGCCGATGCCGTGGCAGACGCTGACTTCCAGGATAGGGTCAAACAACGCCTCGCGCCGGCGTTCGGTCAGCTTTTTGCTGTCATCCAGGCCGGTTAAAAGCTTGCGCGCGCGGGCGGCATCCAACACACAACACGCCGCACAAACCGGCCCGGCCAACGGCCCGCGGCCTGCTTCATCCACCCCCGCCACCAGGATGCCTTGCCCCCCAAGGGCCTCCTCTTCTTCAAGCAGCGTTTCCAGGCGCTGCAAAGCCGCCTCGTCACGCTTCATCGCTATCCACCTGGCCCAGCGGCATATCCGGGCTTTCCAGGGATAACCTGCCCCATTTTCCCGCCCTGAATTGATCGAGTACCGCGCGCGCACCGCGCTGCACATCGCTGATACCGCCGGATAACAGCCAACCCATCTTCCGGCAAACCGCCTCCAGCAGTTCGTCTTCCCCCAGGGATTCATCCACCCCGTTATACCGGCCGGAAACAATACCCGGGAAACGCTGTGTCACTTCCGCAAGCAGGCTGCGGGCCAATCCTTCAAAATCGATGGCATCATCGCTAACGCTGCCGACATAGGCCAGCCGCCGGGCGGCAGCCTGATCGTCCAGCCGGGGCCATAGCAGCCCTGGCGTATCCAAAAGCTCCAGATAAGGGCCAACGCGGATCCATTGCTTGCCGCGCGTTACCCCGGCTTTATCCCCTGTTTTGGCGCTTCCTGCGCCGGCCAGTGCATTAATAAAAGTGGATTTGCCGCTGTTGGGCACACCGGCCACCAGGGCACGGACGGTTTTTTTCATGCCGCGTTTACCCGCGCGTTCCACAGCATCCCGCGCAGCCCGGTCGATGGCGGCAAGCGCCTTTTTCGCTTGGGCGGGCCGGGTGGATACGATGGGCAAAGCCTGCTCCCCTGCCGCACGGTAGTGGGCAATCCATGCCTGGGTTACGGCCTCGGCAGCCAAATCCGCTTTATTAAGCAATAAAACGCGCGGCTTTGCCGCACACAGTAAAGCCAGATCAGGGTTGCGGCTGGCATAAGGCACGCGTGCATCCGCCACCTCCAGCACCACATCGACCAGCGACAAACTATCCACCAGCATGCGCCGGGCCTTGGCCATCTGGCCAGGATACCAGTTTACCCGCACGCACAAACGCCCCCTTAACCGCTTTGATGGAATATTATACCATTTATAGGACGGATTGGACAACCAATAGTTCCTTTGCCGATACAGGCAATTCAATTAGCATGCAGCCTAAAGGGAAAAATCCCCTATTTATGCTGCTGTTTTGCCCCTTTAATCCTGTTGATTGCCTTAGCCATGCCCATATGGGCAGCACGATATCCATCCATACGGTACGCCCGATATATACGCCGGCGAATGTTATGCCCTGCCGGCAGGATGAGATAACACAACCCATATACGCGCCCCTATGGCCACTTGTATGGGCAAATAAAAAAGGAACGGTTCCCCGTTCCTTTTTTTGCGAGATCCATTTGCCAACCCATCCGTTTTTACGCCTTTTCGCGCAGACGGGCAGCCTTGCCGGTACGGCCACGCAGGAAATACAGCTTGGCACGGCGGACTTTGCCGTGACGCACCACTTCCACATGGTCCAACCGCGGCGAATGCAGCGGCACCGTGCGCTCCACCCCTACGCCATAGGAGTTGCGGCGGACGGTAATCGTCTCGCGCGGGCCACCATTGCGGCGGGCGATGACGACGCCTTCATACATCTGGATACGCTCACGCGTACCTTCCACAACCTTCAGATACAGGCGAACGGTATCGCCGATCTTGATTTCGGGCAGGTCGCTGCGCAGCTGTTCCTGTTCCAGCACACGAATCATTTCGTTCATTGGGACAGCCTCCTTCCATCATAGATGTTCATGGCCAGCAAATGCCGCCAGAGGACCATCCGTTTTCAGTCACGCAAAGTAGAATACCACATCCAACCCCTTCTTGGCAAGTGGTTTCATGAAAAAAGGGATTCGGCGCACCAAAATGAATCCACCGTATGCTAATCGCCCCGGATGGAGTGGCGCCTGTATCGCTTTAACCTTTTTTGCCCAGCGGCGGCATGGTGCCTTCCAGCGCTTCATCGATAAAGGCCATAACATTTTCCACCGGCGTACCGGCCTGAATGGCATGGGAGGGCGCACAGATGTATCCGCCATAGCGCCCCAGCGTGCGCTTCATGCGGCGCACACTTTCGCGCACCTCTTCCGGCGTGCCAAAGGGCAAAATCGATTGTACCGGCACCCCGCCCTGGAAACGCAGCCGATCGCCCACTTTATCGATCAAGCGCTCGGGCTCCATGCCTGCTGCATCGGTTTGAACCGCTTCAAAGATATCGATGCCCATATCGATCATCCCATCCAGCGCATCATATACCGCGCCATCGGTATGGTAGCGGATAAACACACCATATTCCTTAAGCGCACGGTTAAGCCGCACATGATGGGGCTTTATCATCTTTTCCCACAGCGCTTTGCTGCATAACAATCCCTGCTGGTGGCCAATATCATCGGCCGTCATCACGATATCCACCTGCCCGTCGGCATGCTGGAGTGTTGTGGTCAACATGGCAATATGCCAATCCGTTACCCTGGTCAACAATTCCCACGCAAAATCCGGATTGACCAGCAAGTCCTCCAGCATCTGCTCAAAACCGCGCAGATACCAGGCCGATTCAAATGGGTTTCCGTTGGGAACCAGGATGGCCTTATCCCCTTTTTCCTGGCGCACCTTGGCAATGACATCGCCGATGGAATCAAAATCCAGCCAATCCAGCTGGGGCCATGCATAATCGGCCAGTTCGGAGGCATCCTCCATTTGCGCCAGGGGATATGTTTCGATTTCCATATAGCTATCCAGCCCATAGCTGACCGGCTTGCGTACAACGCCCCAGATATCTTTATACCGGCCACCAGGCAAATGGCATTCGCGATCCTCCGGGCCGATGTATCGCGGAGATACCTGGGCGATATCATCGATTTGGCCCAGCCAGGCAAAAAGTTTCTGTTCGCTGACGCCATAGGTTTGCATCATATCCCGCAATACCGGGCCATTGATGCCCATTCCCAGCGTAAAGGGCGTGCGGTCCACCGGCTTGCCGGTCAGGCAGGCGCGTATTCTTTCCCGGCTTGTCATGTCCTCCTCATCCTTTCCATAAATAGCATGCCGAACCTTTAACGCAGCTTAGCGTTGGTTACGAGTTAAAATAAGTAACAACGGCAATGGCAATGGCTTTGGCAATGGTTTTGGGGTTATCGATGACCCACTGGGAATCCTGTGGGTTATCATGAAAACCGATTTCCATCAAAATGCCATTTTTAACAAGGTTGGGATTGGTTTCCCCCATGCTTTGATAGGTGCCATCGGCCCGTTTATGCCATTTGGCGCCATTGAGTACCCCATTGTTGCCACCGGAACGGTAGTACACCCCCATGATGGCGCTTTGGAGCATTTGGGCTGCCTTTTTGGCACTTGTATTGGAAAAATCCACCCAGGTTTCATTGCCATACGCCTTACCGTTGCTGGCATTGGAATGCAGTGCCAGGTGCAGGTCCGCACCATAGGTCCGGCTTTGGGCAAGGGCGTTTTCCAAGGATGATGCCGTGCTGCGGTATACCGTTACCCCCGCTTGTTTTAGATACTCTTCCAGATAATCGCATACAATATTCATGCGGTACTTTTCGCTGCCATAATCGCCATAGCCGATATTCCAGGATTGGGTGGAGGGGCTAAGGAAAATGGAATGCCGGCCGTTGACCTGCGGCACGTCCCCATTAACCTGAATGGGCGGAAGGGTTGCCTGGGGCTGCTTGATGGTAAAGGTATAGGTTTTAATCGGGCTATCCAGCATGCCTTGCGCGATCGCGATGACCTTGAGCGTACAGGCTTTGCTGATGGTGACCGGGCCGGTGTAGGCGGTGGAGGCGGACGTAGGTTCCGTACCATCCAAGGTATAATATAGCTTGGATTGCGGCGTGCTGCAACTAAGCGTGATAGCCGCACCAGAGCTTACCTCTCCCCCCGCTTGGCTGGCAATGGGTGCCGCCACGCGCGGTTTTTCCACCGAAAATTCTATGGAAGCTGTTTTGTTAGATGCCATGGCATCCTGGGCTATCGCAGTAACCTCCAGCGTATAAGTTCTATTTGTCTGCAATTTATCCTTGGAGATAACATATTCTTTTTCCAGCCCGAGCGAAACTTTATCCAGCACAATCTGGCCGTCATCCTTGCGCGTTAAGGTTAATTCAAACGCCTTGGCCCCATCTCCGCCGCCAAATAAAACCGCAACATCCTGCAGCGGGATGCTTTGCCCAGCGCTTGGTTTAAGAAATTGGATATCCTCAACAGGCTTTGCCCCTATATGCAGCGCCATGCGCAAGGATACCGGGGAATTACCCTGTTTTTTTCCTTCCAGCACCAAAGTATATTTGCCGGCGCCTTTGGTAAAAGCCGCAGCCGGCAAAAGGGTATGCAGGCCATCAAACTCTCCCGATTGCAATAGCGTTTCGCCATCGTACAGCTGCCACGTGTATTGCTCGGGATTGGGGCCTTCCACCTGCCCCAACACCACGGGAATATCATTGCCACAGATAAGTTCATCTCCCTGCGCAGGATATAAAACAACCGGCCCGTTCATGCCCGTCTGCACACAAATCGTTTGCTCGCACGGGAGCGATTGGCCATAAGCTCCCAATGCTTCCACCATAATGTGCAACTTGTGGCTGGGGGGCAATGCATGCAGCGTTGCCTGCGTGCCCTCCACCTGCTGAACTTCGATATTCTCCCCGGAATCGCTATCCGATACGGTTACGCGGTATTGCTGGGCGTACTGGGAAGCTTGCCAGCTGATAACCGCACCGTTTGGGGAAATTTCCTGTCCATCCGCAGGGCTGGTC
>JAQXFY010000168.1 GCA_029006015.1 bacterium | reverse complement strand
GCCTTGGCCTGCGCGATGGCTTTGGCTTTATCCTCGCCGATGACATTGGCGGGCTGGCTTTCAGCCGGCAGATCATCCTCCTCATCCACTTCCCATCCGATGATCTGCCCGGTAACGGCATCAACCTTGCAATCATATTCGGTCTGCCCTTGCCTGAGTTCAATCTCGTATACCCAGCGACCATCATCTTCATCCAGCTTGCACTTTACAACAGCTGCGCCCGGCGCCTTGGCCTGCGCGATGGCTTTGGCCTTATCCTCGCCGATGAGCGTGACATTTTGATCTGGGGAAGAAGCCGGATCCTTGTCCGGTTTTGCTATATATTTTTGCTCCATATCCCATTTGATAACCTTTGCGCTGGTGGCATCAATCTCGTATTCATACTCGCAATTGCCGTTCCAGAATTCCACCTCATAGGTCATCATACCATCGTCATAATCCAGCTCACAGGCCAGCGCGGATACCTGATCCTGGGTAACCCCGGCATGGTCCAGCGCCGCTGCAATCGCCTTATCCTGCCCGATATAAGGATCTTTTACCTGGCCCGTGGTTTCCTGATGCACCGTTTTGGCCTGCGCAAGCAGGGTTAAATCTTGGATATCCAGACTGACCAGCGCTTCCCGGGTTTGGAGGGGATCAGCAGCCACAATCTGGTCGATTAATTTGGCACGGCCCAGGGAAATGCCATTTTGCAAAGCAAAGGCACGCAAATCCTGATCTTCGCCCACTGTTTGCCCCACTACCGCAGCGGAAAGCATCTGGGTATTGAGCAACTCGTTAGCGCTGGCCGTCAGTTCTTGTTGCAGGGCATGTCCCTTGGCATTATCCGCATTTTCTACCGATATCAGCAACGCATTTTGCTCGTTGGTCAAATAACCGGTTTTCATCATGGAACCCAGGATAGCGTTAACAGCTACCTTCAGTTGGGTTCCCTTCAACGCCATACCGTCCAATACAATGGCAGCATCCTCGTTAAGCGCGCTTACATTCAATACTTTCTGTTGCCGGTTGACCGTCAGCTCGATGCTGGGGTTTACATCGATGGCTACCAAGGAATCCACCGCGAAATAGCTTTGATACGTCAGTCCACCCCCAAGCATCATCAACACAATGGCCGCGGCTGCAAGGCCCATCCTCCAGCCTAAGCGGCGGCGCGACGTCATGTTTGTGGTTTTGTGCATAGATCGCTCTCCTTTGGTTTGGGCAGCTACCCGGGAGAGGATGGCGCCAAGCATATCGGGTACTTCTTGCTCAACGGCGTTTTTCAATCTGCGTTCCAATTCTTGATCGGTCATGCCTGTCCCTCTCCTTGCGTTAAATAGGTTCTAAGTTTGGCAAGGCTGCGTTGATATTTGGATAGCACCGTAGGCAACGGCAACTCCAGCAACGCAGCGATTTCCCGATGCTTAAGTCCGGCGACTGCATGAAGCATAACCACCTGCCGTTCCTGATCCTTCAGCAGCCGCAACGCTGCCTGAAGCAATAAGCCATCCTCCCCCGGCGCGTCGGCAAACGCCGAGCGGGCATCCTGTTCCACCAAGGAAATAACGTTGCCGCGCTTGCGCAGGGTAGTCAGCGCCAGATGGCGGGTAATGGTCAGCAGCCATGCCATGGGTTTTCCCTGGGGTTGATAACCCACCGCGCCGCTATAAACCCGCAGGTATACATCCTGCATGACTTCTTCGGCATCGGAAACATCCTTCAAAATGGATAACGCAAAGCCATAAACCGCGCTTTTGGTTTGATGATACAGCGTCTCCAACGCGCTCAGATCTCCTTGCGCTATCCTGCCCAGGCACTCGTCCATCTGCTGCGCGGATGTTTCGACAGGCGACGCCACCAATAATGCCCGCATCTCTCTCCCCCTTCCATCAAAACACCACGCCGTTCCCATTCATTTTATTAACCGGCAAAACCGCCCTTTTATTGCATGACGCTTAAAAAATTTAAAGTACCGCCCCTTTTTGCCAGCCGCGCCACAATGATGCCCACCGCCGCCTGCTCAGCAACCCAGGCGTAAGCACAGAAAAACCGGCCATGCTATCCATCGCTATTTCGAATATTTTATATTCAATTTTTATATTTGAAAGATACATTCATAGATGTCGGTTCAAGGTAAAATATAGCAACAGAATTTGATCCGGCCAATATGCGCCCAACCCAACCTGTAGGGCATGCTATCTGTCATCGTGCCACATCGCAAAAGCCTACACGGGCGTAACGCCAGAGGTAATTAGCAACACGCGCCAGTAATCCCGTATGTTTTCGGCGGTATAGACAGGAAAACGGCCTGGATATCGGATGGGCAAAACATGCCTGCCTACCAAGCACCCAGGCCGCTTCAGCACCATATTGCGCCACCAACTGCCTGCCCCACACATAGCGGTAAACAGCCTTGTATTTTTCCATCTTTGATATGATCAGCAGCGTATTTGTACCCTTATTCTCCATCCATTGCGTGCCCCCGCGTACTCCCCACCCGGCCTATGATCCGCCTGGGGCAATGCCAAGCCATTTTTACCGCCCCTGCCCCTGACTGGCCAGCAACAGCACGCCATATTCAGGCAACCCTTAAAAATGCAGGTGTTCGGCGATATCGCCCGCCCGCATGGCGCCCATGCCGCGCGCCCTGGCAGCCGCATCACCGGCCTGGCCGTGCAGCCATGCGCCGCATACCGCCGCATCAAAGGGCGACAGCCCCTGCGCCATCAGCGCCACGATGACGCCGGACAGCACATCCCCGCTGCCCCCCGTAGCCATGCCCGGATTGCCGCCCGCATGCAGCGCCGCCGGCCCGTCCGGCCGGGCAATGACGGTGGTAGCCCCCTTGAGCAGCACAACAATCCCCAACGCTTCGGCCAGCTTTTGCGCATGTTCCAGGGGCCGGGAAGCCGCCTGTGCCGCGGTAACGCCCGAAAGCCTGGCAAACTCCCCGGGGTGCGGGGTAATGACCAACCGTCCCGCCGCGCGCCTGAGTATCCCCGGCGTATCCGCAATGGCATTGAGGGCATCGGCATCCAGCAGCACCGGCACCCGGGGCTCATCAAGCGCCAGTTCCACCCAGGTACGCACATATTCCTCCCGCCCCAGGCCCGGGCCCAGGCCAATCGCGGTTTTTCCCTGGAAAAAGGCGGTGATTTCGATTTGGTCTGCGTTTTGCCACATCACTTCCGGCGGGCAGGCTGCGGGCAAAACCGGGCCATACAGATAGGTTAACCCAGCCCCGCCGCGGGAAGCCCCCTGCGCCATCAGCGCCGCCGCGCCCGGCATGCCCGGGCTGCCGGCAACCAGCCCTGCGCTGCCAAACGTTCCCTTGTGCGCCAGCGCCGGCCGGCGCGGCAGGCGGGCCTGTACCTCTGCCTCATCGATGGCAAACGCGGTATCGCCGGCTGCGCACAGGCCGATATCTGCCACCACCACCTCGCCGCACAGCGCCCGGCCGGGGTATAACAGATGGCCGCATTTTGCATGCTGAAAGGTAACCGTCATCCGGCAGGCAGCCGCATCGCCCAGCACCTGGCCGTTATCGCAATCGATGCCGCTGGGGATATCCACCGCCATCACCTGGGCGCCCGGGCGTTGCAGGCTGCGCACGGCGGATAAAAGCAGCCCCTCCACCGGGCGTGTCAGCCCAATGCCCAGCAAAGCATCTACCCGAAGCGCAGCCCGGCTGTTTCCCGCCCAGGCAGACAGCTGCTCCTGGCTTTCCACCAGGGCAATGCTTGCGCCCAATGCCTGGGCCAGCTGCATCTGCGCCGCACAGGCCGCGCCCACCGGGCCCGATTGCACGATCGCCGCGCGCACCGGCGCCCCCGCCTGGTGCAGCAGCCTGGCCAGCGCCAAGCCATCACCGCCGTTATTGCCCGGGCCGCAGTAGATATCGATGCCGCCGCCCGCAGCCAGCTTAAGCGCATGGGGCAGCATGGCAAGCGCCGCCCGCTCCATCATGACACACTCCGCCATGCCCATGGCGGCCGTCTGTTTTTCCAGGGCTCGCATCCCCTGGCGGGTAACGATTTTCATGTTATTCCCCCGCCCCCACCGCGCGCAGAATAGCCCTGCGCATGACTTCCACCGCCGCGGCGGACAGAATGGTAAAATCCAGCTCCCGCTCGCCGGTGGACAGGGAAAAGAAGGTATCGCCATCGTGCAGCGTATGCGGGGGGGATACCGTCATGCCAAGCGCATCGTGGGCCATGTAGCTCAGCCGCGCACAGCGTGCCTTATCCAGCTTGATATCGGTAGCCAGCACACCGATGGTGGTATTGCGCCCACGCATATCCTCGGCCGGGCCGCCCGCCATCAAGGCAGCCGCCGTATCGATAAAGCCCCGCGGCCCGCGCGCGCCGGCCACGATCCTGCCCTTATCCACAATATCGCCCAGCGCGTTGACGGCAACCGCCGCGCCGATCACTCCGCCGCCCGGAAGCGCCATGGAGGCCGAGCCGAATCCGCCCGGCATGGCGCACGCCGGGCCAAACGCTTTGCCCACCGTCGCCCCGCAGCCGGCGCCATAGGGGCCCTGCAAAAGCGCCTCCTTGCCCGCCGCCCGGCAGGCAGCTTGGCCCGCGGCAGCATCGGGGCGCACCGCCGCATCGCCAACACCCAGATCAAACAGCACCGCCGCCGGCACGATGGGCACCCTCGCCACGCCGACATCCATGCCCTGGCCTATCCCCTCCAGGTATTTCATAACGCCCCCTGCGGCATCCAGCCCAAAGGCGCTTCCGCCCGTTAGCAGCACGGCGTTTACCTTTTCCACCAGGCACCCCGGCTTTAAAAGATCGGTTTCCCGCGTGCCCGGCGCGCCGCCGCGCACATCGACGCCGCCCACCGCCCCTTCGGGGCATAAAATAACCGTGCACCCCGTTTTGGCCTTTTGATCCTGCCAATGCCCGGCCAGGATGCCCGGCACATCGACGATGCAATTTTTCACGCAAGAGCCCTCCTTTTACACAATAACGATATCATGCTGCAATCAGCCAACAAAGCTTTTTCCCCAAAAACATGGCTGCCGGCAGGCGGTATGGTTTAAATTCCCCTTGCCCGGCCATCCCCGCCCGCTCCATGGCATATGCGCTACTGCCCCAGCAGCCCGCGCACATGGACTTCGCCGGAAAAAACGCGCTCGCGCCGGCCGTTGCGGCCCAGCACCACCAGCATGCCCTCATCATCAAAATAAAGCGCGGTACCCTCCAGATCCAGCCCCGGGCCCGTAATATGGACATCGCGCCCCAGCGTTACCGAATAGGGCCTGTATAGCGCCAGAACCGAGGAAAACTCCCGCGTTTCGATAAATTTCTCCAGCAACGGCTCCAATGCATTCAGATAGGAAACAATAAGTGGCGTGCGCGAAACTTCGTGCCCGCATTCCATTTTCAGCGAGGTTGCCACCTGCTCCAGCTCCGGCGGGAAATCACCGGCATCGTGATTGACGTTTACCCCCGTACCCACGATGCAATAGCGAACCTCATCCACGCTGGTATTCATTTCCGTCAGGATGCCGCACACCTTGCGGGTGCCGATCAAAATATCGTTTGGCCATTTGATGCCGGGGCGGATGCCGCATTCTTTTTCAATGGCCTGGGCCATGGCGACGGCTGCCATCATGGTAATTTTTTGCGCATCGGCCGGGGTGATCGTAGGCCGCAGCACCAGCGACATCCATACCCCTTTTCCCTTGGCCGACGCCCAGGATTTACCCATGCGCCCGCGGCCGTTGGTCTGCTCCTCCGCCAGCACCAGCATGCCGTTTGGCGCACCGTGCTCGGCCAGCATTTTGGCGCGCTGGTTGGTGGAATCGAGCACGGGCACATGCTGGATCTCCCGGCCCAGCTGCCGGGTTTCCAAAAGCTGCTTGATAAAATAGGGTTCCACAATATCGGGAACCACGCGCAGGCAATAGCCCAGCCGCGGAACGGCATCCACGCGGTAGCCATCCTCCTTAAGGGCCTGGATATGCTTCCATACCGCTGCGCGCGTACACCCCAGCGCCTCGCTTAGCTGCTGGCCCGATACATACTGGCCAATTTTATCCATCAGCGCCGCCAAAATAAGTTCCCGCATGCGATATGTCCTCCCCCATGTCACCATTGGTTTACATTTAGTATAGCCGCTTTTTATCCGTTAAACAAGGGGGAAGGCTTGGCTGCCGGCTCTGATAAATCTGCACAAGGCCCTGTTTTTCGCCCCAAAAAGGAAGATTTCTCATATTGAAAAGTGGTAAGCCAGGCTTTATTCTGATACCAGCGTACATTATTTCTATAAGGGGGATTGCTCCATGCCTCAGGCCGATCTTATGCTAAAACTCATTAAAGAAAACATTTCCCGCGCCATCGTTGGCAAGGATACCGCCATAGAGCAGCTTTTGGTAGCGCTTATCTGCCGTGGCCATGTATTGATTGAGGATGTGCCCGGGGTTGGCAAAACCTCGTTGATTGCGGCGCTGGCCCGTTCGCTGGATTGCTCCTTCAGCCGCATCCAGTTTACGCCCGATGTTATGCCTTCCGATATTACAGGCTTTACCGCCGCCAACATCAAAACCGGCGAATTCCATTTTCAGCCCGGCGCGGTGATGAGCCAGATCGTCCTGGCGGATGAAATCAACCGTACCTCCCCCAAAACGCAAAGCGCCCTTCTGGAAGTGATGAGCGAACAGCAGGTTACCGTGGATGGCGTTACCTATCCCATGCCCAAGCCCTTTATGGTAATGGCTACGCAAAACCCCATTGAATTTGTCGGCACCTATCCGCTGCCCGAAGCCCAGTTGGACCGCTTCTTCCTGCGCCTGTCGCTGGGCTACCCCTCCGTGATGGAGGAAGTGCAGATTCTGGAGCGCTATCAAAGCGGCGATCCGTTAAAGGAGCTGGAGCCCGTCGCTACCGCCGAACAGGTGCTGGAGCTGCAGCAGCAGGTGGACCACGTAAAAACCTCCGTTGCCATTCACGAATACATTTCCCGCCTGGTCGCCGTCACGCGCGAGGCGCCCGATCTGACGCTTGGCGTTTCCCCGCGCGGTTCCATCGCCCTGCTCAAAGCAGCCCGCGGATATGCGCTGCTGCGCGGGCGCGATTATGTGCTGCCCGATGATGTGCAAAGCATGGTCGAACCCGTGCTCAGCCACCGCCTCATCCTCAAACCCGAGGCGCGCCTGCGGGAAAAATCCATTAAAAGCGTGCTTAAGGCAACGCTTCAAGCCGTCAAAGTGCCGGGAGTGTGACGGCCATGCGAACGCGCCGTATCCTGTTTTTCCTGATGATGGTGGTATGGCTGATCGCGGGGATGTACACCGGCAACACGATTTATTACTGGATGCTCTGCCTGCAGTGCGTCATGGTATTGGTTGCCTTTGCTTCCCTGGCGTGGATGCTCATCCGTTTTTCCTACAATCAAACGCTGACGCCCGAAACAGGCATAAAAGGGCAAAGCATCGAGCTGAAAATGGGCATCCACAACGATACGTTCATGCCCTTTCCCTATGTTGAAATCACCTATGCTACGGTGGATACCGCCATCGATGGCAAGCTGCGCAGCGCGCGGATGGGCCTTCCCCCCCGCCAAAGCCGCACCATCACGGCGGTGATGCCCTGCAACTACCGGGGCGTCTACACCGTGGGGCTGCAGAGCGTGCGGGTGTATGACATGTTTGGCTTGTTCTCCTCCCGCATCAAGCTGGAGCGGCTTTACTATCATAAAAATTTCACTTTAAGCATCTATCCGGAGATTTATCCCCTGCCGCGCATCGCCATGCCGGCGGCAGATTTGGAATCCGTGGCGGAGGAACACCGCCTGCAAACCGATGATGTTGCCATGCCTACGGATATCCGCGGCTACCGCTATGGCGACCCGCTTCGCCATGTTCACTGGAAGCTGTCCATGCGCAAGGGCGATTTAATCATCAAGCTGTTCGAGCAATATACCCGCCCCGATGTGCTGGTGTTTCTGGATGCAACCAACCATGGGCACAGCGGGATAGAGGCCACCCAGCTAGAGGATTGCATGGCCTCTACCGCCATTTCGCTGGCGGCAGCGGCGATGGACCGCGGGCTGCCCGTGCGCCTGATCGGTTATGGGATGGAACGCACGGAAATTATCTGCCGCATCCGCAGCGATCTATCTTCCATGATGGAATACCTGTGCCGGCTGGCGTTTGACGGGCCGTTTCGGGTGGATGAAATTCTAAAATCCGAAACCATGGCGCTGCCCAACGGAACCGCACTCTTTTTTGTTACCTCCCATATAACCATCAAGCTGCTGCAGGTGCTCAACAACCTGCAAAAATCGGGCATCGAGATCCGCGTGCTGCTGGTAGAGCTGCCCCAGGATCAGGCGCACGATCGCCAGCTTTTGCTGGAGCAGCTGCGTAAAAACGGCACGTGCATTGCGCAGATCACCGTTGGCGATTCCCTGGAGGAAGGGGTGAAAGCGCTATGATGAAAAAAAGCGCCCCAAGCATTCCCCTGAAGGACCGATTGATCGAAACCGCCCTGGCCGGCCTGTGGGCAGCCCTGGTGGTCACCCTGCTGATGGACATGGGCGGCGTTCCTTTTTACCCGTGGGTGGCAGTAGGTTTTGGCCTGGCGCTGGCTGTGTTTATCAGCTTTCTGGATTACGTCTTTGCCAAGCGCGCCCCGGTGATCATGCTGGCCCTGCTTGCCGTTATCGCGGTGGTGTTGGCCCTGTTTCCCCCGTCCCGGGCCTGGCTTGTCACCGGTTACCGAGCAGCGGTGCACAGCATCCTGTACTATGCCAATGTCGATATGGGCATTATGGAGCTGCTTGGCATCTTTGGATACGAGCTTTTGCTTCCCCTTGTTCCCCTCGGCCTGTGGCTGCTCCAGAGCAACCGGTGCGGATGGCTGATTGTTCCTTCCCTGATTATGATTATCTTCACCCTGATGGGTGGAACTATTATCAACCGCTGGCATATTGCCCTGATGGCAGGCTTTGTTGTATTTTTCCTGATACGCTCAGCCGAAAACCATTATTATAAGCATGCCACCCGCCGCAAGCGCAAAACCAAAAAGAAAGGCACCGTAAACGAGGAAACCGTGGAGGATATCAACGCATCCTTCCTGCGGCAGACCAGCACGCAGGTGTATACCTCCGCCGTTATCATTTCGGCCATCGTGCTGGTGTTATGCGATTTGTTTTATCCCATCCGCGGCAACGTCCGCCCGGTGGAGCCTGTTCGGCGTATCTTCCAATCGGTCGAAACGCTGGCCAACGATCTATCCGGCTGGGAAACCACCTCGCGCGACCGCTTTAGCATGGCAGATGCCGGATATATGCCGCTTGGGGACCGTTTGGGCGGGCCCATAAGCCCCAGTTCGCGCGTGCTGTTTTATGTGGAAGCCACCAGCCCAACCCTGCTGCGCGCAGCGGTAAAAAACCAATATACCGGCAAGCTGTGGCAATCCACCATGCAGCCGCGCAGCTTTCGGTTTATCCCCTACTTTGCCAGCCAGCGCCGGCGGGCCTTCAGCCTAAACCTGCCCAAAAACCCAAGCAGCCTGGAGGGCCAGGTGATGTTCACCAAACAGATCAAGGTCATCTTCTTGGCTTCGGGTACCTCCTGCCTGCCCGCACCCGAGCGCATCATGAACATCAAAATCGATAACATCCCGGAAAAATGGAGCCCCCAATATGAGGTTTTGCCTTATTTTAATGATGATGGCGAAGTTTTTCTGCGTGAAAACGCCCCGAAGGATTTTGCGGTTTCCTATACTGCACGGACGCTGGAGCTTGGCAGCGAGGAAGCCATCGCTGCCGTGCGCAGCCTGATCCAGGATTATGAAAGCAATCCAACCAATTGGCAGCTGATGCAGCAATATTATCTGGATCTACCCGATACACTGCCCGAAAGCGTGCAGGCCCTTGCCCAATCGCTAACGGCCGATGTATCCAATCCGCTTGATAAAGCGCTGGCCCTCAAGGATTATTTAACCAGCTATAACTTTATCTATACGCTGCTGCCCGTCATCCCGCCGGAGGATGAGGATTTTGTTGCCTATTTCCTGCGCACAGGCGAAGGCTATTGCACCTATTTTGCATCTGCTTTCGCGGTGATGGCGCGCAGCGTCGGCCTGCCCACCCGGTATGTGGAGGGCTATGCCATGCCGCAGGAGGTTAATGAGGACGGGCTGTATGTCATCCGGCAAAACAGCACCCACGCATGGACGGAAGTCTATTTTGAGGGTGTGGGTTGGGTAGCCTTTGATACCACGCCCATGGGCAATATCATCCCTGCCACGCCGGAATCCGGCTATACCCCGGGTGGATCGGACAGGCCGGAGCGACCCGAGGAAAGCGACGAGCCGGACATCACGGAGCGCCCGATACGCAATACCGCCACGCCCTCCGCCACGCCGGAGCCTTCTTCTGCCGGCCGGCGCCGCTCGGTTATCCCGTATCTGCTGCTAGCCGCCGGGCTGCTGATGGCGCTGCGCATCGCATGGGCCAGGTTACGGCTAAACCCCAAGGTGGTTGATTATTTCTATAAAGGCAGCCTGTCGGGCGAAATCCGGCATTATCAAAAGGAGATCATGCGCCTGCTGCGCATCATCGGCGTCGAGCCGGCACCCGGCGAAACCTTAAACCAGTTTGCCCGGCGGGTGGATACCTGGCTGCGCGAGCCCGAGGATACCATGGCCTGGGCGGTCAGCATACCGGTGTTGATGCAATTTGCGGAGTATGAACCAACCCGGCAGGATGTCGACCGTATGCATGCCTTTGTTTTGTCCATGGAAGATGAGGTGCGCAGCTCCGCCGGCAAGTGGGCCAAGTTCACGGCCTGCTACCTGCATATCAACTTTACAAGCAACCGTTAATGTTGGGGGAATAGCCTATGGAAGCATGCCGGCAGGACCGTTTGATTTTACGCGAACTGGCCACGCGCTACATGGAAATCGCCAGTGACAGCATCCAGCAGGCGCGTATGCTGCGTTACAGGCAATCCAACGCCATGCAGAAGGTAAAGCCGATTGTCCTGATCGACGAAGTGCCGTGGGGCGAGATGGATCTGGACGGCAGCCTTACCCTGGCCTGCACGGATCCTGATTGCCGGCATATCGAACGCTGGCTAAGGCGAAAATTGTTTCAATGGCGCTATTTTCAGGCGGACCATGTCTTCCTTCCCTACTACCCGGTCAGGCGCCGTATCACAGGAAACGATATTGGCCTGGACATACAGGAGCAAACGCTGGATACCGCGCCCTCCGGCGCCGGCATTATCTCGCACCATTATTTGGATCAGCTTGCCGATGAAAGCGCGCTGGAGGCCATTGGCCGCCCGCAGGTAACGGTCGACATGGCCGCCACCCTGACGGAAATGGATAAGATCGATGGGCTGATCGGCGATATTCTGCCCCCACGCATCGAAGGGGAAAGCGTATACTGCGCGATATGGGATTTGATTCCCCGGTATCATGGCGTAGAAAATTCATTGATGGATTTATACGACAGGCCGGAATTTATCCACGCCATGATGGGCCGTTTTACCGATTTTTATCAGGAACTGTATCGCCAATACGAACAACTTAACCTGTTCGAGGCGCAGCCCTTAACCTTGCATTGCACCCCGGCGCTGACATTTGATTTGCCCGGGCCCGATTTTGATGGTCAACGCGTCTGCCGCCACAATGTTTGGGCGCGGGGAATGGCGCAGATTTTTTCAAGCGTCTCCCCTGCCATGCACGAAGAATTTGATCTGCAATACCTGCGCCGCATTTTTGAGCCTTTTGGCCTTGTTTATTATGGCTGCTGTGAACCGTTGGACGGCAAGATCGATCTGCTGCGCTCCTTTAAGAACCTTCGCAAAATTTCCATCACGGCATGGGCCAATGTACAAGCCGCGGCCGAAAAAATGGGCGGCGATTTTGTACTGTCCTATAAGCCCAACCCTGCATTTGTGGCCACAACGGTTTTTGATCCCCAACCCGTTCTGGCGCAAATTCGCACCATGTTGAAATCTTGCCGGCAAAACGGTACCCAGTGTGAAATTATTTTAAAGGATATTTCCACGGTATGCGGCAGGCCGCAAAACCTTATCGACTGGGAAAAAGCCATCATGCAACTGGTGGAAGAGGAAGGCTACTATTAACACGGGGGCATCCCCACCCCCTGCCGGGGCCAGCATCTTGCTGGCCCTTTTTCATGGATGCGGGCATAAACGGTTTAGCCTTTGCTTGTCCGGCACAGGCCGGCAACTTGTACGCCTTGGCGTATCCGCTTGGCAGCCCACGGCAGCAAACATCCTAAAACAGGCAAGCTGCCAATGTATTTTGCGCATGTTTCCGATACTACCATAACACAAAATCGCTAAAATGTCAAGACTTGTATCTTTTTATCCAACCCTTTATGCTATCCGCAGGAGGAGATTGATATGGCAAACCTGCCGGAACTTATCCAGGCGCAGCAAGCTTCCATGGCCCACCAGCTGCAATGCTGCAATAAGCAAACAGCGCGCTATGGCCTTGAGCTTAGCCGGGAGCAGATCAACACATTAATCAAGCGCCATCAGCTTGCGCTTCAGGCCAATGGCCGGGTTGAATTTGGGGAAGGCATTTTAAAAAAACTGATCGATGCCTTTTGTGATTCCCCCTATCTGTTTCAGGAGCATTATGCGGAAACGCTTTTATCCCTGCAGGACTGCTTTTATTATGCCAAGAACGAAACTCAAGATCTGTTGACGGATGATGAGCTTATCGACAGCATGCGGCAAATATTCGATGGCGCCGCCCAGGGCTCTTTGGAATACCTTTGCGGCACCTTTGTGGAGCAGCTTTGTATGGCCGTGCGCGCGGGCAAAGATTGGGTTGCCCCTGCACCCGGGGAGGATGAAGGGGGATGGAATGATGAAACCACCGATGAATAAAGGCGGCCTGATTCCGCGCCCAAGCCTGCTGCCCGATGCCGATACGCTTTCGCCCGAGGAGCTGGCTGCGCTTGAAGGGCGATTATGGCAGTTGCTGGCCAAGGCCAGCCGCCTGTATACCCAGGGCGACAGCAGCTCCATCCGCCTTGAAATGGCGCAGGAGCTGTTTACCTCTATTTGTTTTGTGCTATCGGCCTATTTACGAAAAAACGGGCTTTGCCTGCGGGATTGGCTTCATATGCAAGAGGATGCCGCGCTGGAGGAGGGCACCCGGCTGGTTGAACAAAAGGTAAAAAACAGCAAACGCCTGTATCAGGCCGTATGCCTGGGCCTGCCCGGCCTAGCAAGCAGCTATCTGGCGGATACCATGCGCGAGATCGGCCTGTTTTTTACGCAATATAACCCTTCCCTTTTTGCCCACCAGATTCCCTGCATGATTACCTATCCCCTGGAGCAAGCCGTACCCGAAAACACGCTGGGCATCGATTATATTGCAGAATACCTGCGGCGCATCATGATCGAAAACCACGTTATTTGCCGTTTTCCCCTGGATGCTGCCACCCGCTTACTGGATATTGCGGCGCCCGGTTATGGCGACCTGCCCCTTAACCTGTATCAGCCCATATTGGCCAATGCCATTGCCCTAACCCTGCTGGAGCGCCCGCCCTTCCCCCTTATGCTGACCTGGCAGGAAGGGGACGCACTGATGGCCTCTCTGCGTGCCGTATCCCCAGCCGGCCTGCCCGCTTTGTTGGAGCAATCAGCCGCCAGGCTGTGCCATACCCTGGCTATTCAGCAGCCCGGCGCCACCGTTTACCTGCGGCAAAGCGCAGCCAACCTGGCCGCCCCCATCGGGCTGGCCATGCAGCTTAGCCACCTGAACGGGGTGTTTTATATGAATGGCGGTTAAGCATATCCGCCCTGGCGCAGCGGCTTTCGGCCGCCCGCTGCCCATTGCCCTGCGCCCGGCTTGCGCATCAGCGGGGGTACCGGTATACTGATAAAACCATACCAAACCATTCTGGAGGCACGCATATGCAACTCAATGCCGGTGCATTTAAAATCTGCTTTTCCGCCAACGATACCTGCCTGTTTACCTATGAAAGCCTGGGCAACCCCGTCCGTGTATCCGCCCCCGTGTGCGAACTCGATGGTGCGCCGTTTTGCTGGCAGCCCGTTGCCGAGCCCCGGATAACCAACCACCAGCAGCTGGATGGCGAGCAGGTGTACACCCTGGCCGCCCCCTGCGCGGATGGTAAAACACTTGGGATGGAGCTGGCCTGGCGCGAGGGCAGCCCGATGCTGCGCGTGGCTTATACCTTGATGGGCGAAGGCTGCATGACCAAATCCGGCGGCACCGATCTTTTACGCTATGCCGCCTTTGATGCCGCTGCTTTTCCCTGCCTGACACAGGTAGCCTTCGGCAGCTACAACGGCATTTTACACAGCTACGAATGTGTGGAAAAGCCCGTTGATTGGGCCGACCGCGCCATGGATATCCCGCTGGAAGGCCCCATTCTGTTGGCCGAAGGGCAAGATGCTTCCTTGTTGATGGCCTATGAGCTGGGGGAACTGGGCACCCCGCCCTATGTGGCATTTACCACAAAGGATACCATTTGCCTGCAGGCCGTTCATGGCAACTATGCCCGCGGCCGCGCCCTACCCTATACCACCATTGCCTACCTCATGGGCATGGCACCGGGCAAAAAGGCCGCTGCTGCCGATATGCTGCGCCAGTATCTGCTTGCAGGTGCACGCAGCACAAACCCGGAGGCGCTGATCACCTACAACACCTGGAACTATCAGGAGCGCAACTTTTGGTGGAACCATCAAGGCTTTGAAACCGACATGACGCCCAAGCGTATGCTGGCGGAAATCGATATTGCCCACCGCATGGGGATAGACGGCTTTATTCTGGATGATGGCTGGCAGCGCATACGGGGCGATTGGCGGCCGGATGAAGGGCGCTTCCCCGATGGCCTGGGCCAGGTACAAAGCAGCCTGGCGGATAAAGGGATGCGCATGGGGCTTTGGTTTGTTCCCCAGCTTTGCCAGGACAGCATTGTCAAGGCCAACGGCATGGAAGCCATGATTAAAACGGAAAACGGCCAGCCCATGCGCCGCAGATGGGTAAAGGATAACAACAACATGATGTGCCTGGCCGGCGGGTATGCCAGCTTTTTTGCCCAAAGGTGCGTCGAGCTGTACCAGCAATACGGCGTTACCATTTTTAAATGGGATGGCGTCGGCCTGGGCGGCTGCGACAGCCCGTATCATAGCCATGGCGATCAAAGCGTGCCGGCGCAGGAGCGCAGCGATGTCAGCGCTTTTGAGGAAGCCCGGGCACTGCTGGATATGGCGCGCGAGGTACGCCAGCGCGTGCCCGGCGCGTTGATCGATTTTGATACGACAGAGGACGGCCGCTTTATCGGGCTGGGCTTTTTGCGCTATGGCCGCATCTTCCTGGTCAATAACGGCCCCTATCTGCAGGATTACGATTTACCGGATGACGGCACAGTATGGACCAACGTCTTTACGCACCCCGGCCCGGCGCGCGCCAATATCTGCCGTGCCCCGCTGCCCATGGACAGATACATTCCTTCCACCCAGATTTTAACCCACTATCTGCCCGATGGGCCCGAAAACTCCATCCTGATCAACATGGCTTCCCTGATGCTTGGGCAAAACGGCATCTGGGGCGATCTGCTTGCCTTGCAGGGCAGCGAAATTTCGCTGGTTGCCGATTTGCTTGCCGCCTATAAATCGGTACGGGCGGACATGGAAAAAGCCGCCCCTGTTTTATCCGGCCACATTGGGGGCAGCCCGGAAATTCACGAAAAAATCCATGCCGGCCGCGGCGGGATTATCGCTTTTTCTTCCGTGCCCGGCACCTATCGCTATGCTACCCGGCACGAGGTTTCGCGGCACACCACCATCTTTGGCAATGCCAAGGTACAACACAGCCCAAACGGACACGCGGCCATTGAGGTTACCTTTGATGCGCCCGGTGCCTGCGTGGTGCTGTTTCAATAAAGGGCGCGCCTGGCGGTGCCGGGGCTAAAGCCATCTTTTTGCAACCGTCTGCGTATAAACACACGCCTTTGCCGCAAACTAAGGCAGAGGTGAAGAGCATATGGATCATTCTATCGAGCTTCCCATTGGCTTTGGCATGGCGCTTGCCATGAACCGCAAGGCGATGCACCACTTTTGTGCGCTGTCCGAAGCAGAGCAGCGGCGCATCATCGCCAAAACCCACGGCATTTCCTCCCGCCAACAGATGCAGGAATTTGTCCAGCACCTGGCATCGGAAGGCAGCTAAAGCACATGGCCTCGCAGCCTTTTCGGCTGGATGAACCTGTTTTCCCCGGCGGGCGCCACTTTGCCCCCCAATCGCTAAAACGCCCGTTTGATGTGCCGGCAGCCCCTCTAAGGGCTGCCGGCTTTTTGATATGTGGGGCAGCGCAGCAAGCCCGTTAAACCGCTTAAACCCACCGGCTGCCGCCAGGCACTAAACAACGGGGACGCGCAGGCAAATGCTACCTGCCGCCCCCAGCGTTGTTGCATCGCCTGATTGGCGGTATAATGGGGCCAGCGGCACATATTGTATTTCCGGCCCGGCCATACCTGATGCGGCCAAGGCGCCGGGTAAGTAACCCTTCCCCCGGGATATAGGCCGGCGATATCACCCTTAATTGAAAGAAGGTTTTCCCATGGTACAAAAGCTGCAGCAACTAATCGATCAAAGCCATGCGATCGTATTCTTTGGGGGTGCAGGCGTATCCACCGAAAG
This sequence comes from bacterium, assembly GCA_029006015.1. Classification (GTDB taxonomy): domain Bacteria; phylum Bacillota; class Clostridia; order Christensenellales; family SUG1161; genus SUG1161. The sequence continues at coordinate 6,066 of JAQXFY010000168.1, read as the reverse complement.
CGGCATCCCGGATTACCGCAGCACCGATGGGCTATACCGGCAGCATTTTCCCTACCCGCCTGAGGTGATGCTCAGCCATTCCTTTTTTGTTCAGCATCCCGCTGATTTTTTTACATTCTACCGCACCAAAATGATCCACCTGGATGCCAGGCCCAACCCTGCGCACATCCGCCTGGCCGAGCTGGAAGCTTCCGGACGCTTGCTGGCCGTCATCACCCAAAATATCGATGGCCTGCATCAGATGGCGGGCAGTCGCCATGTGCTGGAGCTTCATGGCAGCGTTCACCGCAATCATTGCCTGGCCTGCGGCAAGCTTTATGATGCCGCCTATATGCTATCCCACACCCCCATCCCGCGTTGCAGCTGCGGCGGCATCATCAAGCCCGATGTGGTTTTGTATGAGGAGCCGCTTGATAACGCGGTTTGGGAAAAGGCGGTTACCGCATTGGACCAGGCCGATCTGCTGATTGTTGGCGGCACATCGCTGAACGTCTATCCCGCGGCCGGGCTGGTATCGGCCTTTCATGGCCCAAACATGGCCCTGATCAACCGGGAAAAGACCGCGATGGACAGCCTGGCTACCCTGGTGCTGCGCCAAAACATTGGCGAAGTGTTTGCCGGCATCTCCGTTTTGTAACGATACCCCGCCTTGCGTTGGGCTTGGCAACCCCCTATAATAGGATGCAGGAGGCGATGATGAATGAGTACGATTTATCTGGGTACGGTTTTGCTTGAAAAAAACCGTTGGAGCTCGCGCATTCCGTCCATCCGGGTTTCGGAATGGATCCCGCGCATCCGCCAGGCCGGTTTCGATGGGCTGGAGTTGTGGGAAAACCATGTACTCAAAGTGCCCGGGGAACTGGAAGCCATTGAGCAAAGCGCATTTCCCGTTTCTATTTTTAATACCTATATCGTGTTTGACAAGCCGGAGGAGGAGCGTTATCAGCAGACCGCTGCGGCCATCCGCGCGCTGCGCGCCCCTGCCATTAAGTATAACTTCGGCACCGCCCCCATCGAGCCCTGCCGGGAACGGCTGCTGCATTTTGCCGATATGCTGCCGGAGGGGTGCCAGTTGCTTTGCGAATGCCATCCCGATACCGTTCTGGAGGAGGCCGATGTTGCCGCGCGCTTCCATGCCACGCTGCCGTTGGATCGTTTTGGCGCCATCATGCACGGCGTCGGCAAGGTGGAGGAGGTTATCGCCCGTTACCGGGTACTAAAGCCCTATATCCGCCATATCCATATGCAAACCACCCGGCAGGATAAAGAGGGCGGCAACCTGGCTGCCTGCGTCAACGCCCTTTTAAACGAAGGCTTTTCCGGCACCTGGACCATCGAGTTTACCCATACCTCGCAAAAACCGCTGGAGGAAAATACCGAGGAAGCCTGGGGCCATGCCATCGATGATCTGCGCGCCCTTCGCGCCCTGCTATAAGAAAGAGGGATGCACATGAAGCTGCTTCATATCGCCCGCGGCGCTTCTGTTGAGCCGCGCCTGCTGCCCCCGGTTATGCAGGCGGAGCTGGAAAAGCTGGGCGAGCTGACCATCCTGACCTACGGCAACCGCATGAGCGAGCAGGAGCGCGCCGAGCACATCCGTTCTTGCGATGTGCTGCTGACCGGCTGGTGGAGCGCCATCATCCCGGATGATATCGCCAGGGATCCGGGCAGGCTGCGCTATATTTTAAACATCTCGGGCTCGGTTCAGCCATGGATCAAGGCTTGCCACATTGAAGCCGGCATCCCTGTAACCAACTGGGGAGACGCCCCTGCCCAAACCGTGGCCGAGGGCGCCATGGCGCTGCTGCTTGCCTGCATGAAAAACCTGCGCAAAATGGGTAAGCTTGTTGAAGCCGGCTATTGGACGCCTTCGCTGCCCATGACAAGCCTGTTTGGCCTGCGCGTAGGCATCTACGGCATGGGGGTTATCGGCCGTAAATTTGTCGATATGCTGCGTCCCTTCGGCCCCATCATTACCGCATTTGATCCCTATGCTGCCGACTGGCCGGAGGGCGTAACGCGCGTCGACTCGCTGGATGCGTTGTTTGCCAATGCCGATGCCATTGTGCTGCATGCGGCGTTGACGGAGGAAACCCGCCACAGTGTAACCGCCCGCCACCTGGCCATGCTGCCCGATGACGGCATTATCATCAATACCGCGCGTGGCGGCATCATCGATCAGGAAGCCCTGCTGAGCGAGCTTTATACCGGCCGCCTGCGCGCCGGCATCGACGTGCTGGATGGCAGCGATGCCCTGCCCGAAAACCACCCTGCACGCCAGTGGCCCAACCTGTTTTTAACCTGCCACGAAGTCAGCGGCGATACCTGGCCGGATAATACCGACCGGCTGCAAAACTTCCACCAGTATGCGCTGGATAACCTGCGCCGCTTTATTGCCGGCCAGCCCTTGCGCTTTGTAATGGACATCACCCGCTACAACCGCAGCACCTGACAGGCATTATTGGATACAATAAAAAGGGATTGCCGCCAAAACAACCGGCAATCCCTTTTTTATCGGTTAAACGCCCCATGGCTTTCCCGGCATCACCCGCGCATTGGGGGGTATTGCATTTACCGCCCAATAATGGCCACATGCCGCAGCCATGCAAACATGCTGCCCCCTGGAAGCAGGGTACAGCGCCGCCCTCCTTAGCGGTTTTGCACCGTTTGTTGTGCAGCATAATCCCGGGCCAGGATGGCATAATGCGCACAATCGCACACGCCCTGGTTGTTCAAATCGCCCTGGCGGGATATGCCTTCATACTTCATGCCGCATTTCATCATGACGCCCCCTGAATGGGGATTGTTGACATCATGCCGGCATTCGATGCGATTGACGCCTACCCGGCCAAAGAAAAATTCCATGACCGCCGCCAGCGCTTCGGAGGTAATGCCCTGATGCCACCAGGCTTTGCCGATGCAATAGCCGATCTGCACCATGGCAATATCATCGCGGTGTTCGACAACGGAAATGCCGCCGATGGGCTGGCCCAGCCCCTTTAAAACGATGGCCCATTGATAAAAGTCATGATGGGAATATTGCTGCACCCAATGCTGCACAATCTGTTGTGTGGCCTCCACATTGGGATGGGCAGGCCAGGTCAGATAGCGCACCACATCGCCATCGCCGGCCCAGTTATCAAACATTGCCTTCGCGTCATCCACTTGAAAGCGCCGGAGTACAAGCCGATGGGTTTGAAGTGTACAGGTTCCCAGATGCTGCATGATGACCGCCCCCACATAAGATGCCGTGCATCGCCTATTGTCATCCCCGGCATTGCCCAAATGAAAACAACCACAAAAAAGGGGGCATATCGCCCCCCTTTCGTGCAATGCCGGCCTATTTTACAGGCCCAGTTCCCTGAGCATGCCTTCCACCAGGCGGCAGGTGCCTTCCACCTGTTGAATAAAGCGTTCCTCCCCCATTTTGGCGCTGGCCTGGGCCAAGGGGAATGCATTGCTGGAGGCCAGCGCGGGAATTTCCTGGCCCTCGTTGGCGGCCATGTTGACGCGCTCCCCTGCCAGGTACATCATCATGCTGGTTTCGTATCCGCCGGCATGGTCGCCCGTTTTATCGCGCAGCGGGCCCTTTTCCATGGTATCAAATTCCATCATGGCAAAAACAGGGCCAACGCCTTCTTCATTTTGGAAATCGTGCGCCACAGCCTGCATAATCTGCCCCTGGATGCTGGCATTATGCCCCGAAGCCATGATAACGCGCTTAAAGCCCCGATCCAGGTAATTGGCGCAGGCGGCATGCAGCAGATCATAGAAAAGCTGATCCGGGATACGATAATACGAGCCGGGCAGCTTAAACCCGGCAACGGAATCCATGCCGTTGCCGATGCCATGCCCGCAATCCCAGAAGGAATCCGTACCAAAGTACAGCGCCGGCATCACAACGCCGCCCATGCGCTTGGCAACCTCTATCAGCAGGCGTTCCACCTTGATGGCATCGCACCCCAACGGGTTTTGCCTGCCATGCCATTCGATGGTGCCCACGGGAAGGTAGGCAATGGGCGCTTTATCCAGCATGGCCAGCAGCTCGCCCGGGCGCATGTACTTGGCCTCCACCGTTTCGGGCAGTGCCTCCCGCGGCACATGGCGTGCCACCAGCTCCGGTTGGTAGTATTTTTTCAAAGCAATCTTCCTTTCCTGATGGATATGAACTTTCCCACCTAGGCGGTATGCTGCCCCGCCAGCGCGCGCAGCAGATAGCGGCGCAGCCGGGCCACATCGGCCGGGGAAACCTGGTTAAACGATACCATGCCGGCATCCTCAAAATAACGGATGTGCGATACCGGGCGCATGCGGATAAAGCCGGAAACAAAATCCTGCAGCTGTACATCGCTAAGGCCATGGCGCTTGCGGTAGGCATCCAGCAGCCCCACCAATGCCATGGCGCCGGCTACTGCCTTCAGGCGCAGGCTGGGCAAGGGGCGGTTTACACCAAACCGGCCGCCCGGATACAGCGTTGCGGTTTCCTGGGCGCTGGTATAGGCATCATCCCTGGCAAAGTTATCCCACGGCAAAAAGCCGTCTGCCCCGCGCATGTACACATCCAGCACGTTCAAAAAGCTATCCTGCATGCTGCTGCCGATACCGCCCAGGCTGCCGTATACCCAGTACCGCTCGCCAAAGGCCGCCCGGCGCTGGCGCAGCAGATCCGTGCGGTATAAAAACATCCGGTTATTGAGCACGGCATCATCCAGCACGCCATCCATGCTGTCCAGCATACCATAATAACGGGAAACATCGATGCGAAAACGCAGGTTATGATCCGGCCCCACGCCGGCAATGCGCCGCGCCTCCCTAAGCATATCGGCATAGTACCTGAGCGCACGCCAATCATCCCGCGTGACGGGTTCATCCAACAGCCACCAGGAAACGCCATCCTGCGGCGGGGGCTGCCGGCGCTGTTCTTCCAGCCAGCGGTTGCGGTTTTTAAAGTAGTACTTGTTGTTAAGAAAGAAGAAAAAGCGGGTATCCTTTGCGCCGATGGCATCGATATGGCGGATAAACTGCACCAGCATATGCACAATTCCCTCCCGGTAACCGGGCTTAAAATCGTGCTCGATGCCATGGGATTGATCCTTGATTTGGTTAACCAAATCGGGATAGCGCAGCGTGGATACCTGGGGAATATAATAATCCTTGAGCCGCATGGGCCAATTTTCGTGGACTGGCAGATACACGCATGGCACGGGGCGCCCCTTGCCGCCCTTTCGGTATTCCCCATTCAGCAGGCAGGCAAAATGCCGGTCCCATGCAGACCAGTCCACCACCTCCGGCAGGCCGTTTACCATTTTAATATCAGGCGCATAGCCGGGCAGCGCATGGCCCGATTGGTTGTAGGCCACGGTATCGATATAAGCGCCATGCTCATCCGCCACGCGCTGATAAGCCTGATACAAGGCGGCATAACCCTGGTCCTCCAGGCAGGTATCCATAAAATGCGGGGGCGGCGTATAACCGTTTAACTCGTATACAAAATCCGGCCGGGGCAGCGCAATATCGGCTACCGCCACACACAGCGGTAGGGTAACCTGCCCTTTCCCCTCCCCAATGCATACAGCTGCCCGGTAATCGCCAGCCTGCTTGGGCAATATGGCATCGATCACGATGGCCTGATACCGCTGGCCATCGATGGCATTATCCAGGGAAGGCACCTCAAAGCCGCCGTCCGGGCTGAGCGGCACCGCCACCTCCGGATGCCAAACGCCCTCCACCGGCACATACCAACAGCGGGACAGGGTGATATCAAGCGGCGTTTGGCCCTGGATATGGCAGGATAACGCAAGGGGCTGCCCGCCTTTATTTTCAACAACCAGCTGGAAAACGATATGCTCCCCCGGTACGCCTTCAAGGCGAACCGCCCCATCCCGAAACAGGTTGCCCGGGTAGGCCTGCAGATGATTTTGTGCAGCAAGCGCATACCCCTGGGGGGATGCTTCGTAAACATTGCCGGTTACGGGGTGTACTTTGGCCAGGCTGTCCAGCGCCCACAAGCAAAAGCCCTCGCCTTGCGCGGCACAGCCGGATGGCGCAGCATCGCATTTTTCCGTT
>JAQXFY010000167.1 GCA_029006015.1 bacterium | reverse complement strand
ATCCGCCTGCGTTTTGCAAAAACAGGGCGGCCCAGCAAAACGCCATGCGCGGGTATAAGGAAATTAACCTGCGCGCGCTCAAATTGCTGGCCCCGGGCGGCACGCTTATCACCTGCTCGTGCTCGCATTATATGTATCCGGAGCTTTTCTGGCGCATGCTGCGCATGGCGGCGGCAGACAGCGGCCGGCAGGTGCGCGTGCTGGAAACGCCCATGCAGCCGGCGGATCATCCGGTGCGGTTGGCCTTTGACGAATCGCACTACCTGAAGTGCATTGTGGCGCAGGTGGATTAAAGCAAGGGGGGAAGCGGATGCTCGCTTTTGCAAAAGCGATTTTGCGGCCAATTTGCGTCAAATTGGCGCTTTCCCCCTTGCAAAGTGGCTTTGGTTGCGGTAAAATAGGGAGCGAAAAAGGAAATTGTGCCCGAAGCGGTTGACAGAAGGCGCCCAAATCTCTATAATGACAGAGGCGCTTTTTTTTTCGCCTTTTTTCGGGCGTTAGCATCAAAGGAGGGGTTCCGGATGGCCGGGGAACGTGTCAATATTACATTGGCTTGCAGCGAGTGCAAGCGCCGCAACTATGTCACCATGAAAAATAAGAAGAATGATCCCGATCGCATCGGTCTGAACAAATACTGCAAATTCTGCCGTAAGCATACCGAGCATCGCGAAACGCGCTGACGGGTGCTGGCATCGGGACGGGAGGTGCCCTGTATGTTTGGTAAAAACAAGGCGGAACCATCCAAAAGCAGCGATAAGAAGGACAAGGCTAAAAAGCAAAAGGTCAAAAAGCAGCACAAATCCCCCATCCAGTATCTGCGGGAGGTTTGGTTTGAGCTGAAAAAGGTCACCTGGCCCACCAAGAAGGAGCTGATCAGCTACACCTTGGCGGTGCTGACGTTTGTGGCCATCACGGTTGTGGTGGTGTACCTGTTTGACCTTGGCCTGAGCGAGCTGTTTACCCTTATCGCGCAATAAATAAAGGAGGTGTGCAGGCGTACGCCGTAGATGATGTTGGATGAAAATACGACGCCAGTGCCACAGTGGTATGTGGTGCACACCTACGCCGGATACGAAAATAAGGTTCGCAGCGACCTGGAACGCGCGGTAGAGCGCCTGGGCATGGGCGATCTGGTGCTGGAAGCGCAGATCCCGACGGAAGAAATCATCGAGATCCGCGATAATAAAAAGCGCGCCGTCCGGCGCAACGTGTATCCCGGCTATGTCATGGTCAAAATGGTGATGACAAACGAAAGCTGGTATCTGGTGCGCAACACGCGCGGGGTAACCGGCTTTGTCGGTTCCGGCAACAAGCCGGTGCCGCTTACGGATAAAGAAGTGCGCGCCATGGGCGTGGAAAACGTGCACATCAAAATCGACATCCAGGTGGGTGAAAACGTGCGCGTGCTGTCCGGCCCGCTGGAGAATTTTGTCGGCGTGGTGCAGGAAATCCATCCCGACCGCCAGAAGATGCGGGTAATGGTGTCCATGTTTGGGCGCGAAACCCCCGTCGATCTGGATTTTGCGCAGGTTGCGCGCATCTGATTTGGTTTTTAGCGCCCCGTGCGCTTGAAACAGTGGGAGGGGCCCAGGGCCCCGCTACTTACCACAACTTGAAGGAGGAAGTACCCCATGGCAAAGAAAGTAACCGGCGTAGTCAAGTTACAGTTGCCGGCCGGTAAGGCGACATCCCAGCCCCCTGTGGGTTCGGTGCTTGGCCCTTACGGCATCAACCTGATGGCGTTTGTTAAGGATTTCAACGAGAAAACCTCGCGCCAGGCCGGGTTGATCATTCCGGTGGTTATCACCATCTATCAGGACCGCAGCTTTACGTTCATCACCAAGTCCCCGCCGGCAGCGGTGCTGATCAAAAAGGCGCTCAACCTGGAAAGCGGCTCCGGCGTGCCCAACCGCACCAAGGTGGGTTCCATCACCACCGCGCAGCTGAAGGAAATCGCCGCGCTGAAGATGGCGGATTTAAACGCTGCCGATATGGATGCGGCCGTGCGCATGATTGCCGGCACTGCCCGCTCGATGGGCGTCACCGTCAGCGATTGACGATAATTCGTGGGAGGAAGGGCCTGAAGCCCGCCGATAGCACCACAAGGAGGATAAGTGCATGAAACACGGCAAGAAATATATGGACAGCGCCAAGCTGATCGATACCGCCCAGCAGTATGATCCGGCGGAGGCCGTTGCGCTGGTTAAGCAAAGCGCCAAGGCCAAGTTTGATGAAACCATCGAGCTTTCCCTGCGCCTGGGGGTTGACCCCCGCCATGCCGACCAGCAGGTGCGCGGCACCGTCGTTCTGCCCCACGGCACCGGCCGTACCGTCAAGGTGTTGGTCATTGCCAAGGGCGAAAAGGCGGAGGAAGCCGTCGCTGCCGGCGCCGATTTTGTCGGTGCGGAGGATATGATCGCCCGCATCCAGAACGAAAACTGGTTTGGGTTTGACGTGTGCGTTGCCACGCCGGATATGATGGGCCTGATCGGCCGCCTGGGCCGCGTGCTTGGCCCCAAGGGCTTGATGCCCAACCCCAAGAGCGGCACCGTTACCATGGATTTGACGCGCGCCATCGCCGATATCAAAGCCGGTAAGGTGGAATACCGCGTTGACCGTACCGCCATCGCCCATGTGCCGGTTGGCAAGGCATCCTTTGATGCCGATAAGCTGGAAGAAAACCTGCGCGTGCTGATGGATGCCGTTATCAAGGCCAAGCCGGCCTCTGCCAAGGGCACCTACATCCGCAGCGCCTACCTGTCCAGCACGATGGGGCCGAGCATCCGCCTCAACCCGCTGCGCTTCCAATAATCACCGCCAGGGCAAAATCCCTTTGCATGGGGTTTTGCAGGCAGTACTTCAGCATCGTTCCCGGGGCTTGACGGCGGCATGCTTTGCCGCTACAATATCCCGGTACGATATTGGCGCAAACGCGCCGCTTGCCGCAGAAAGCCGGTGCCCCTCGGGGCTTAATGGGAAACCGCCTGCCGAGGCATGGGAATATGGTGTATGATGGCATCCTTTTCAAAAGGGTCATGACGCCCCCGTGCCCACTGCATGGGGGCGTTTGTGTACGCTTTTGAAAGGAGGTGCAACATGAAAGAGGTTATCAGGCAGAAGCAGGAAACCGTGGAGCAAATCGTTACCTGGATGAAGGAAGCCAGCTCCGTGGTCATTGTCGATTATCGCGGCCTGACGGTGGCCGAGGTAACGGCGCTGCGCGCGCAGTTCCGCCAAAATGGCGTGGTCTACCGCGTGCTCAAAAACACGCTGATTAAGCGTGCTGCCGATCAGCTGGGCATTGAGGGGCTGGATGAGTGCCTCAACGGCCCGACGGCGGTTGCCTTTGGCATGGAAGATCCGGCGGCTGCGGCCAAGATCATCCGCGATTTTACCGCCAAGGCCAAGAAAATGGAAGTCAAGGCCGGCATTGTCGGCACCCAGGTCATCGATGCCAAGGGCGTTTCGGCGCTGGCCGATCTGCCCAGCAAGGATGTGCTGGTGGCCAAACTGCTGGGTACGCTCAACATGCCCATCTCGGGCCTGGTTGGCGTGCTGTCCGGCCCCGCCCGCGCACTGGTCTGCGCGCTGGAGGCGGTTCGCAAGCAGAAGGAAGAAACCGCGGCTTAAAACCCTGGGCACGCTGTGCCCCCACACAGCCGCGGAAGTTGCGGCAAACATTTAAAGGAGGATTTTCCACATGACCAAGGCTGAAATCATCGAAGCCATCAAGGCGATGAATGTAATGGAACTGTCCGAGCTGGTTAAGGAGCTCGAGGACATCTTCGGCGTCAGCGCCGCTGCCCCCGTGGCGGTTGCCGCTGCCCCCGCCGCTGCCGCTGCTGCCGCCCCCGCTGCCGAGGAGAAGACCGAGTTTGACGTCATCCTCAAGGCTGCCGGCGCCAACAAGATCAACGTTATCAAGGTTGTGCGCGAGCTGACCGCCCTGGGCCTGAAGGAAGCCAAGGAAATGGTCGACGGCGCCCCCAAGGCCATCAAGGAAGGCATCTCCAAGGAAGATGCCGACAAGATTGCCGCCAAGCTGAAGGAAGCCGGCGCGGAAGTCGAAGTCAAGTAATTTTTATCGCCCTTCAAAAGGCCTTTCCCCAATACGGGGAAAGGCCTTTTTGCTTGGCAAAAAAGGGCATAACCGGGCCCGGCTTGATCGCCTGCAAGGGCCAGGCGGAAGGCAGCCAGGAAAGGCGCCTTGTCATGGCGGGGATAGGTGCTGGGGGAAGTTATCGGGGGATGGCATAAAAAGCGGCCTGCTTTAGGACGGCAGCGGGTTGCGGCGGTAAAGCGGGCAGCGCCAAAGAGGGAAAAAGCGTTGTATCTGCCGGGGGCCT
>JAQXFY010000166.1 GCA_029006015.1 bacterium | reverse complement strand
CAATGAACACCGAGAAAACAAATTATGAGCAACTTAAATCCAACTCGGTTGATCTGACACAGATACCGGCTTCAAAAATTGATGCTGCCGAAGCGGACGGCTTTGGCGTATTCAAGGCAGCCCGAATATCCGTATTGGGATTTTGGGATAATTGCTGCAGGAGGCGTAAAATGGCCTCCAGTGAATAATTGGCATGCCTTAAAGAACGAATGATTTTAAGCCGCTGTATATCCTCATCCGTATATACGCGATAACCGTTATTTTTTCTCTTAACGGTAAGCAATCCGTTCATTTCCCAATTGCGCAGCGCGTCCATAGAAATATCAAGCAAACCCGATACTTCTTTTCGCTTCAGGCATTGCGTGTGTACTTGCGCGCCGCCGGATACAAGTTGCCGGACAATTTCAATGGCTTCTTCTGCATGGCTTTGTTCTTGCCTGATTTGCTTAAGATACGCATGGACAAGCAGAATCGCCATATCAAAATCCCCTGTTGCAGATGCTTTCACCGCTTGAACCATTTTTTTACGCAGCCCATTTTGCAATACTTCCACTTGAAAGGCCACCCGTATCAACCGGCATTGTTCTATATGGAAATCTGTAAATACCCGATAGCCGTTTGTTAATCGTTCGGGCTTGGGAATCAGCTTTAATTTTTCATATAGCCGTACTGTATTGGGGTGTATTCCGATATTTTTAGCAACTTCCGAAGTTTTATAGGCCGTCATGCAGATCACCTCGCTTATATACACAATAGCCCAGTCAAAAAGACTGGTGCTATAGTGTAGGGTTTAAGAATATCACATCAGTGATGTGATTGTGCTGTATCTTTTGCCCCGTGAAGATAAAACTGCCTGTTCAGCACGATGATGATCGACAGGGCCAGCAACAACACGCCGGATAGTATCATCAGCCATCGCATGGAAATGACATCAGCCAGCGGGCCGAACACAGCCATCCCCAACGGCAGAAAGCCGGAGTACATGGCGCCGAACAGGCCGAACACACGCCCCTGCATTTCGGGGGATGACTGTTCCTGAAAAAGCGTTGTCGAGGCGGTCTGTACCATCGCCAGCGCCACGCCGTAAACCGCCATTAGGATGAGGTAAACAGTAAAGTTGTCGACCACGCCCATGCCTGTGGCCAACAGGCCAAAAGCCATCATCCCGATCACGAGCGTTTTCATGCGATTTTTGAAGCCGCCCCACGCCCCGATGAGGATGCCGCCTGCGGTCATTCCGATAAAGCCGATGACCTCCACCAACGTCATATACCAATAGGTATCTCCGTAATACCGGTTTACAAACAGCGTCGCCATAAAACCGGCGGGAACGCACAGGAAAATGAATAGCCCGAATACGAGCAGCAGCCGCCCGATAAACCGCTCCTTTACCGCGTACTTAATCCCTATCTTCATCTCCGACAGCATCGACGGGGTATGCTTTCTTTCCTCGAACGGAATCGCCACAGCGCAGAGTATGCCGATGCCGACTATGGCCGTTGCAATATCGATCATCAGGGTAGCACGCAGCGTTTCCCATGAAAGAAGGGCCCCCGCCGCCGCAGGTGCTGCAAATTGCACAAGCGATTGTACGGTGGAATGAACGCCGTTAAACTTCATCAGCTTATCTTCCGGTACGAGCTGAGGGATAGCTGCATTCACGGCGGGGGACTGAATCCCCGTTCCGATAGAGCGAACGGCCGATATGGCAACCAGCGACAGCAGTACCGGCGTGCCGCTTGGAATTAGCGGGAACAGCACCGCAAGCAAAAGCGTTGCTGCGGCTATCAGAGCATCCGACAGGATGATGAGTTTTTTGCGGGAATACCTGTCCGCCAATACACCTGAGAAAAACGAAATTAAAAATTGTGGAAGATAAGCCGCCACAGTCATGGCGGATACCCAAACGCCGGATGAAGTCTGCATGGTGACATACCAGATCATCGCAAACTGCACCAGCGAGGAGCCGAACAGCGTGACGCCCTGGCTTGCCAGAAAAAGCGCCGCTTTCTTTTTGTAGTTGTTCACAATAAATCCAACCTCCTTTTTCTGCGCGCACAGTATAAAAGAACATCAAAGCTTGGTGTGTTAATGGATGGTTGAAAAGTTTCTTTAAAGCATGGGTGTAAGAACGGCTGTATCCGCCGCCGTGATGCGGAGCGACAGGATGCGCTTGCCGTACACCGAAAGCAGGTGTGGGCGGTCACCTTATCAATCATCGCAAAGCATGAACCGCCCAGCCTGGCATAACAGCGCTCAGTTTTATGATTGGCCTTGTTTTTGCATGATTGCCCTGTAATGCAGCGATAACGTAAAGCCTAACGATTACAGCGGCCACACAACGCCCATAAAGCCCAGATAACGGCAAAAAACGCCCGGGAAAACACCGAGCCGGGTTTTGTTGGGGGGGATGCTGCGGGGCGAAAGTGCCGCCAACACGGCATTTTAACATAAAAAATAAGCATTGCGGCCTCGATGTGCTTTGTACCCAAATTGTGGTTCTTATTGGGGGGTCAAACGCTATAGAGGGCATGCCTTGGTAAACGGCATGCTGTTTATCGCGGAAACCTGCGTTCATTTATTCGCCTTTCACGATTGCGGATTGCTTTCTAAAAATCGATTCTGGAATAAAAGGGAAGGGTAAATCGTGGGAAAGCAATAAAAAACCGGCGAGCACCTGATGGTGCCTGCCGGTTTTTGGTGGACCACCAGGGACTCGAACCCTGGACACCCTGATTAAGAGTCAGGTGCTCTACCAACTGAGCTAGTGGTCCATATTATGGAGCGGGTGATGGGAATCGAACCCACACAACCAGCTTGGAAGGCTGGGGCTCTACCATTGAGCTACACCCGCAAAGATGCCTGCTTGCATCGGCCTCCCCAGCGGAAACCCTGTACGCCGCGGAACGGGATATATCCTACCTGTTTTGCGGCCTTTTGTCAAGGGGGTATTGGGGAAAAAATAAAATTATATGCGGTGGATGGCTATCCATATAAGCGGGATGGCCCTGCGATGGGGCAAACGGCCTGTTGGACGGGGGGAGAGCCGGTAGGCTGGCTGTGGCCATTATGGCATTGCCCTGTAATGGCAAGGCGCTTGAAGGCCATCATAAACCTATAAAAAGCCAAGGATTGCTTGTGTTTATGGATGATCGTGGTATACTGAATACGAGGTGATATATATGAAGCATATGGTTTTGCGTACACTATGGGTATTGGCCGGCCTGCTGTTGGTGGGAGTGGGGATCTTTTTTATGTTTAGCCCCGGGGCAACGCTGGTATCGCTGTCGCTGTTGATTGGCCTGGCCATGCTGGTATCGGGCATTTTGGATGTGGTGGTTTATATCCGCCTGCACGATATCATGGCAGCCGCGGGATGGGTGCTGGCCGATGGCATTATCACCATCCTGATGTCCATCCTGTTGCTTTTCAACCAGTGGGCAACGGCTGCCGTTCTGCCCTTTATGTTTGGCATGTGGCTGCTGTTTGCAGGCTGCTCCAAGCTGGTAGGGGCTTTTGATGCCAAGCGCCTGGCAATTCGTGGCTGGGGATGGATCCTGGCGCTGGGCATTGTGTTGATGGCCTTTGGTTTGCTTTCTTTCTTTAAGCCTGTTGTTGCGGCGGTGGCGATTTCCGTCATCGTGGGCGTGACGTTGGTGGTACAGGGCGTCATTGAGGTGCTAAAGGGCCTGTTTGCCGGGTGGATGTGGATGTAACCTTGCACAAGGGGCATACGGCTACAGCCCGATTGGCTTTTACAAAAGGACCTGTGGTGATCCCAAATGGGGCGGGGGCGGCTTTTAAGCAGAGCCGCCCCTTTTTTATTGGGCATAAAACGCGCATACAAAATGGGCCGTGAATGGCATGAAAAGGCCGGGGATGATGCCCCGGCCGGCCATGTTTTACGCGCTTTTTGTGCCCCGGGTATGCGCTTTACACCTGCTGCCCTGCCAGCAGGGTAAAAACATCGGCAAAAATGCGGTCACGCTCCAGACGGCGGATATACCCCATGGCCGGGCGCGCGTTGTCGAAGGCATACACGCCATCCGATGTTACAATCGGGCGGGCAACTTCCACCATATCCATGCTGCCGGGCAGTGCCAGGCAGGCTACGGCGGCGATATCCCAGATGACCTTGGACCAGCACATCGCCCCAGGGGGCGCATATTCCCTAAAAATATCCAGCAGGTAATCGCACAGGGCGTTTTTTCCCTGTAAATAATGCGTAAGTTCCGGCAGGGTGGTAGCCAACTCCGAACACATGCCCATGCAGGGCACCTGTATCAGGGGCATGCTGCCATCAAAAAATACACGGGCCGCGGCGATATCCTGCCACAGGTTAAATTCGCGCGTATGGGGATAATGGTGCGCATGGCCGCCCAGCCAGATGATGGCGATACGCTCCAGGATATCGGGCGCCATCAGGCAGGCGGAGGCCACATTTGTGATGGCCCCGATGGCCACGATATACACCCTTTCCTGGCTGGCACGCACGGTATCGATGATGTTTTGCGCCGCTTCGGAGGGCTGCGGCGTATGGCTGTTTTTCATAAAAGCGGTGGAACCGCGGAAAAAGGGGATGTCATCCCTGTGCAGGATGCGCAGGATCCGCCCGATTTCCTGATAGCTTTTTTCCATGCCGTCCTCGGGGGATTGGCTGCGATCGTTTAAAAAAGGCGCTGCGTTGACGGATAGCAGGCGGATGCGGTCGTTGGCCAATATGGCATATGCCAGGGCAAATTGATCGTCTATCTCATTATAGGTATCGGTATCCAGAATGACGGGTTTTATCCCGCCGGATCGGATGGCATCAAAAACAGTATGCACAGCATTCCCTCCATTGCATGATGGATGCGCCCCGCTTTGGGCATTTTGCTGTAACCAGTATAACATAAAAACGGAAAGAACAATTTATCGGCATGGAAAAAGAAACGGACAACAATGGCTTTTATAAGCCGGCGGCGGGCTTGCCGTTTAAACCGCCGTTTGGAAAAGTTGGCCAAGGTATTCATTGGGGCATAATAATGGGGGGCTAAGGCGCGCTTTGCCGCATCAACAGCAGATGCGGCTGGAGAAGGGGAGGGACGCGGCAGGCAATGCCTGCGAAGGGCGGATATAAAAGAAAAAAGGCTAATCGCTGCTGCTTTTAGCCTTTTATCCTTTGGCGGTATACACTTGCGGTGTTTTGCCATGGGCTTTTGCATAGATGCTTGGCCCTGTGGCCTATAAATCATCCGCGTCCTGAACCGGTTGATCGCCATCATCCGCAGTTCCGGTATAACTGCCTAAAACATCGGTTGGAATGTCTTCCTGCCGAAGCTTGGGCCATACATGGGCGGCTTGATCGGCGCGGTTGTCGGCTCCGCCTTTCTTTTGCTTCCTGCGTTTCATCTCGCAACACCCCTCGGTCACTAGCATGGCCGGGATGCAGGCCAATCATACCCGGCTGCTTTTGCCTTGATTTTCCAGACTAACCTTTGGGGCAAAACGCAAAGCGATGGCGGTTTTTAAATAAAAATAGCAGCATGCGCCGGTTGGCAGCGCCGGCCTGGTTGTATGGATAATCGGGCTGGGCTAAAGGCGCGATACAGATCATTTCAATGGAATCGATGAGGCGGGGAATGCTCCGTTTTCGCTTGGGTAAGCGTGGGATAAAGGGGCGGCTTTATAAAGCTGCCCCCCAAGAAAAGAAAATATCGGCTGCTTTTATGCCCCGGTACTTGACAAACGCAAGC
>JAQXFY010000165.1 GCA_029006015.1 bacterium | reverse complement strand
CATCCAAAAACTTATGTGGAAGGACGACCGGGAACTTGAGAATTTGAAGCGGCGCAACTTTTAACGTACCTGCAACATTCGCAGCCAATACATAGCTGCGGACTTTCAGGCGGCAGAACATAGACCATTTTGCCCCAAAAGATTCATGGTTTTCTACCTCAACCGCCGCTTGTTCTGCTACGATAGTATAGCATTTTCGATGCAGCGCGCAGCATAGGTAGCCAGCTGCGTTCCCTTATTGGGGCTATAGGTATTAACGGCCTTGATCAGCCCGATGGAGCCGACCGAAACCAGATCGTCCATATCCATGCCGGTGTTGGAAAATTTACGGGCGATATGGGCAACAAAGCGCAGGTTGCATTCCACCAGGCGGTTGCGCGCCTCCATATCCCCTTGTGCCAGGCGACGCAGCGCCTCCTGCTCCTCCTGCGGCGTCATGGGCTCCGGAAAAGAGCTGCCCGAAACATGGGATACCATCAGCACCATTTCGCGCAGCCACTTTAACAGTTCCATCAGCATGTAACCACTCCCCTTCCGCAAAAGAATATGCACCCGGAATGCCAAAAAGCCGGCTGTTCCGGCCCGGATACAGCGCAAGCACCCCGCCTTGTAAAACGTGCTATGGCCTTTATACCCACGGCGCGCTTCCCCCACAGCCGCATTGCCAAAAGGCGTAAATCCATTTATACTGAACGGGTAAATTTATATTTTACCGGCGCACGGCATATGGATGTACCCGATTTTCCGGCTATCTTGCTGCGGCATATGCAGCCATAAAGGAAGGAGGCCCGCGGTTGGAGCTTAAAAAAATTGTTGCCCAAAATATCATCGCGCTGCGCAACGCCCACCATTTAACGCAATATGAGCTTGGCGAAAAAATCAATTATTCGGATAAGGCCGTATCCCGCTGGGAGCGGGGGGAGGCCATTCCAGATGCCTTTGTGCTGCTGCAATTAAGCCAGCTTTTTGGCGTATCGGTGGATTACCTGCTGCATGAGCATAGCCAGGGCGAACAACATCCCCCTGAAGCGCCCCCTATCCAGCCCCGGATCAATTACAAAGCCATCACCATGATCTCCGTCATCGGGGTGTGGACGGTTGCTTTATTTGCTTTTATTGTGCTTTTTTTGCTGGGCCGCGTGGCCTGGATTGTTTTCCCCTATGCGCTGGTGGTATCGCTTATCGTGCTCATTGTGCTCAATTCCCTGTGGGGCAACCGCCGGCATAATCTGTATATGATCTCCGCCCTGATGTGGAGCGTGCTGGCAGCCATTTATCTGACTTTTCTTACCCATAATTGCTGGATGCTGTTTTTATTGGGCATTCCGGCACAAGCCATCATTTTTTTATGTTTTCATATCCGTCTGCCGCGCAGGGGCGCATAAAAAGCTTGATTTTTCACGCAAAAAGGCCACTCTATGATTTTGAGAGTGGCTTTTTTTATCCTCTACAGTTCAATTTTGATCTGTGGAATCATGTTTTTTATTATAGGGGGACTTTATCTGCGCCCTTGGCTACAATGAATGGGAAGCCACGCCCATTGGCCGGCTGAAAACATCTGTGAAAGCGAGGCATCATGATGGCAAGCTATGTGCTTAGTTGTTGCTCCACCGCCGATTTAACGCAGCAGCATTTTATAAACCGGGATATCCATTATATCTGCTTTCATTATTACCTGGATGGCAAGGAGTATACGGATGATTTGGGACAGTCCATGCCCTTTGACCGTTTTTATAAGGCCATGGCCGACGGCGCCGAAACCAAAACCTCCCAAGTCAACGTCGATGAATTTATCGCTTATTTCACCCCGTTTTTAGAGGAAGGCAAGGATATTTTGCACGTCTGCCTGTCCAGCGGTATATCGGGCGTCTACAACGCCGCCAAGCTGGCCGCCGGCATGCTGGCGGAAAAATATCCGCAGCGCAAGCTGTACATTGTCGATTCGCTGGGCGCATCCTCCGGTTACGGCCTGTTGATGGATAAGCTGGCCGATCTGCGCGACGGTGGCATGGATATCGACAGCCTTAACGATTGGGTAAATGCCCATAAGCTGGAGCTGCACCACTGGTTTTTCTCCACCGACCTTAGCTTTTATGTAAAGGGTGGGCGCATTTCCAAGGCGGCAGGCTGGTTTGGCACGCTGTTGCAGCTGTGCCCCCTGCTGAACATGGATAACCTGGGCCGCCTGATCCCGCGCTATAAAGCGCGCGGCAAAAAGCGCGTTATCGAAGCCATTGTCGAGCGCATGGAACAGAATGCCCAGGGCGGGCACGATTATAACGGCAAATGCTATATTTGCCATTCGGCCTGCTATGAGGATGCCCGCGCCGTTGCCGATGGAGTGGAAGCCCGCTTCCCCAAGCTAAATGGGCAGGTGGAAATTTACAGCATCGGCACCACCATCGGCAGCCATACCGGCCCGGGAACGGTTGCGCTGTTCTTCTGGGGGGACATGCGCAATGACTAAGCAGGCCAGGCTGGCGCTGGCCTCAGGCAGCCTATCGGCCGCCATTGCCTTTGCCCTAAACCTGTTGGTATTGGTGGTCATTCAGCCGCTTGCCCGGCAAGGGGTAACCCCATATTGGGGATAACGGCCCGTTTTTCCTGATGTGCCGGCCTGGCAGGTTTATTGATACAAGCCGGCAGATTCTAGCCGCATATAACAAGGGCGAAGGCTTATGCCTTCGCCCTTGCTACGCCCTGGATATGCCGCCTAAAACTTAAACACCACCCCAATAACGCCGGCCAGCGCGATCAGGAAAATGGGGTGGATTTTTTTGATCTTTTTAAACTGGGTAGCTACGATCAGCACCGCAAACAGCAAGATGGCCTTCCAATCAAACAAATCCAGCAGCGCATGGGAAGCCTGGAAAGCATCGATATGCAGCATGGAAATGCTGGCCACGCTGTATGCGGCCGAGGCGATCAGCCCGGCTACCGCCGGGCGCAGCCCATAAAAGGCCGCCTGTACACCGGGGCTTTGCTGGAAGCGGCTGAGCATGCGTGCAATGATCATGACCAGGATGAAAGCCGGCAGCACGATGGAAAACGTTGCCACGATGGAGCCCAGCACGCCGGCTGCCTGAAAGCCCGCATAAGTGGCCATGTTGATGCCGATGGGGCCCGGCGTGGCCTCCGAAATGGCCACCATATCCGCCAGCATCTGGGGGGTGAACCAATCATACCGCTCGCATATGCTCTGCAAAAAGGGAAGGGTAGCCATGCCGCCGCCGATGGCAAAAAGGCCCATTTTGAAAAACTCGTAGAAAAGCGTCAGGTAAATCATGCCTTGCCCTCCCCTTCCTCGCCCGGCTCAGACGCCTGTTTTTTACCCGATTTGCCGCCTTTTTTCAGCCCCAGCTGCACGCCCAGGCCGATGAGCGCCGCGCCCACCACGCTGAAGATGGGCGAAACTTTGGTAAACGAAGCCAGCACAAAGGTGGCGATGCACAGCAGGATGCCGATCCAATCCTTGATGCCAGCCTTAACCATGGTAACCACCGCATTGATAAC